>CAYWWE010000150.1:0-4871 GCA_964461785.1 uncultured Bacteroides sp. | reverse complement strand
CCCCAGTAGCGGGAGTCGAGCGAGTTGTCGCGGTTGTCGCCCATCATGAAGTAATAGTCCATGCCGAAGGTGTATTCACGCGCCGGTTTGCCGTCGATATAGGCGGTCTGCGAGGCGGTGTCGAAATATGCCTCTGGGTGATGCTCGTAGTTGCGGATAATGCGGTTGTAGCGCAGCCAGTTCTCCTCGGTGAGCGGTATCGTGGTGCCTTTGGCCGGGATCCATAGCGGGCCGTAGTCCGAGCGTGTCCATCCATCGGCAATCCCCTTTGGGAAGAGATACTCGCCACCCTGCTGAGGTGTTTCGCGGACGATATTGAGCAGATTGCCGGTAGCCTTGAGCTGATCTATCATACCGGTGGTGAGCGGCGCGCGATAGAGTGGAGGCACCGAGCCGTCGGGACGCACGGTAAATCCGAGGCGCACCAGATTTTCGGTATCGGCCATCCCGATGGAGGAGTTGAGCAGCGACAGATCGGACTGCGCTATACCGAGATTCTCACGCTCGTCGTCGGATATGAGCGGACCATTGATCTGGAAGATATAGTTAAATTGCGCGTCGGCCGGCATTTCCTGTTTCTGACCATTGATGAATATATTGCCACCGATGATCGTCAGGGTGTCGCCGGGCAGTCCGACACAGCGCTTGACATAGTTCTCGCGACGGTCCACCGGACGGTAAACCACCTTGCCGAACTTATCGGGATAGGAATTGACCACATCACGCCCGAACACCTCGCATAGCGTGTAGTAGTCGGGATTCTGCATGTTGAGGGCAACCGTGTCGCCCGCGGGGAAGTTGAACACTACGATATCGCCATGTTTGATCGAAGTGTAGCCCTTGAGGCGATGGTAGTCCCATTCCGGAAAGTCAAGATAGCTCTTTCCGCCGACTATGGGCATGGTGTTGTGGGCAAGGGGGAAATGGACCGGAGTGTTGGGCACACGCGGTCCGTAGGCCATCTTGTTGACCCACAGATAGTCGCCCGTCAGGAGAGTTTTCTCAAGCGACGATGAAGGGATCTGATAATTCTGCCCTACAAAGAGGAAGATGAAATATACAAGGATGAGAGCGTAGATGACAGCGTCGATCCAGCTCATCACGGTCCTTACATTCTTGTTCTTGCTCTTTTTCCACCATGTGAAGGGGATATATCCGGTGATATATATGTCGAAAAGAAGGAGCAGGAACAGAGCCACCCACCAGTTGCCGAGCCAGGCCACCCAGAGGAGAAACACTACGGCCACGATGGAAAAGCGTATCCAGCGGGTCGGCTTGACCTCGCTTATGCGCTCCCTGAATGATAGATTGCGGCCGTCGGAGCCGGATGTCTGTTCGTTGTTCTGCATGATGGATAGACTGACTGATAGAGAGGATTTGTGGGGCTGACTGACTTACTGTTTGATGATATCGGCCATGAGGGCATCCATGTTCTGGATACCCTTGTGTCCGGGCAACCATTCGGCGGCTATCACCGCTCCGAGGGCAAAGCCCTCGCGGCTCTTGGCGCTGTGGGTGATCGAGATTGAGTCGACCGGGCTATCCCATGTAATCGTGTGGATGCCCGGCACCTCGCCTTGGCGTATATGACTTACGACAAGCACGTCGTCGGCAGCAGGGACATCCTCAGACCATGAGTTGATACGCGGATGTTCGTCAACAATATCCTCGGCCAGAGTCACGGCAGTGCCGCTCGGATGATCGAGCTTGTGGATATGGTGGGTCTCGGTCATGAACGGGCGATACTGGGGGAAAGGCTGCATAAGCCGCGCCAGACGGCGCGAAAGCTCGAAGAATATGTTGACTCCAACAGAGAAATTGGAAGTCCAGAACAGAGTCGCATCGCTGTCGGCAACCATTTTCTCCACTTCGTCCCAGCGGGCTGTCCATCCGGTCGATCCCGACACTACCGGTACACCGGCCGCAAATGCCTTGCGGTAGTTGTCAACGGCAGTGGCCGGGGTGGTAAACTCGATTGCCACATCGGCCGAGCGAAATTCCTCGGACTCGAAATCACCCTGATTGTCTACATCGATGATGGAGACAATCTCATGGCCGCGCTCGCGCGCGATACGCTCAATGATATGGCCCATCTTGCCATATCCGATCAGTGCTATCTTCATTGCGCAATCAATCGCGGTTGCTGCCGAAGAAACGGAGCAGGTAGAGGAAAAGGTTGATGAAATCGAGGTAGAGGCTCAGGGCGCCGATCGTGGCCAGACGGCCCGTTGCCTCAGCGGGAGCCATGGCAGCCATCTGCTTCACCTTCTGGGTGTCCCATGCGGTGAGGCCGATGAAGATGAGCACTCCTGCACCGGAGATGATCCATTCGAGAGTGGATGAATGGGCAAAGATATTGACCACCGAGACAATGATGAGGCCTATGAGAGCCATGAAGAGGAAGCTGCCCCACTTGGTGAGATCCTGCGAGGTGGTGTAGCCGAAGATGCTCATGGCGCCAAACGTGCCGGCGGTGATGAAGAATGTCTTGGCTATTGAAGTATGCGTATAGACCATGAAGATCGGAAACAGCATCAGGCCGTTGACCACTGCAAAGAGATAAAACAGCAGAGAGGCCGTGGGCGAGCTCAGGCGGTTGATGCCGGCCGAGATGCCGATCACCAGACCGACTTCAAGCAGCATGAGGATCCACATGGTGGCCGAGTGGGCAGCAAAGAAACTGATCACGGCGGGAGTGGAGTAGCACCACAGCGATGTGAGGGCTGTGACGAGGAGGCCGAGGGTCATCTTGACATAGACCGAGCGCATGATACGGCTCACGCGGGTGTCGAGCGACATAGATTGACGCGGATCGGCATGATATTCGGGAGGGAGATTGTAGCTGTTCATTATATCTATCGTTTTTTTAAGTTGTGGTGGAATGTGTGAATAACAGTGAATGTCACTTCTTTTAATACGCTTGAAAAGCCAAAACCGACATTCCGTTAGGATTATTTAACTTACATTCTCTCAGGCATCGTGATGCCGAGGAGATCCATGGCCGCTGCGAGAGTGCGCGCAGTGACAGCGCTGAGGGCCAGACGCAGGGAGCGCACGGCTTCGTTTTCCTCCTTAAGGATCGAACAGTCGTGATAGAACTGATTGTATTCCTTGGTGAGATCGTAAGCATAATTGGCGATAAGCGCCGGGCTGTAGTTGCGTCCAGCCTCCTCAACGACCGAGGGGAAATCGGCCAGACGCTGGATAAGGGTCACCTCACGCTCGCCGGGCACAGCCGCCGTGTAGTCGCCGATGGTCATGCCGGCCTCGGCAGCCTTGCGGAGCAGGGAGCGGATGCGGGCGTATGTGTATTGGATGAAAGGTCCCGTATTACCGTTGAAGTCGATGCTCTCCTTCGGATTGAAGGTCATGTTCTTTCGCGGATCAACCTTCAGGAGGAAATATTTGAGTGCACCCAGACCGATGGCCTCGGTGATCGCGTCGCGCTCTCCGGAGCTCAGGCCGTCGAGCTTGCCGAGCTCCTCGCTCACGGCCCTTGCCGTGCTGACCATCTCGTCCATCAGGTCATCGGCATCTACTACAGTGCCCTCGCGGCTCTTCATCTTGCCCTCCGGGAGCTCGACCATTCCGTAAGAGAAATGCACTAGATCCTTGCCCCACGAGAAGCCCAGGCGGTCGAGAAGCAGCGAGAGAACCTGAAAATGATAGTTCTGCTCATTGCCCACCACATAGATCATCTTGTCGATGGGAAAATCCTGATAACGGAGCTTGGCAGTGCCTATATCCTGAGTCATATACACCGAAGTTCCGTCGGATCGGAGCAGGAGCTTGTGGTCGAGACCCGCATCAGTGAGATCAGCCCAGACAGATCCGTCGTCCTTGCGGTACATCAGGCCCTTCTCCAGCCCCTCGAGCACCTTCTCCTTGCCCTCAAGATAAGTCTGGCTCTCATAATAGATCTTGTCAAAGCCTACACCCATACGCTCGTAGGTGGCATCGAAACCGGCATACACCCAATTATTCATCATCTCCCAGAGAGAGCGCACCTCCGGATCCTTTGCCTCCCATGCGCGGAGCATGGCGCGGGCCTCAGCCATCAGGGGTGAAGCGGCCTCTGCCTCCTCCTTGGTCATACCGTTTTTCTCCATGAGCTCCTTGACCTCGGCGCGGTAGTGCTTGTCAAAAGCCACATAAAAGTCACCGATCAGATGATCTCCCTTCTTACCTGTCGACTCGGGAGTAGCACCATTGCCCCACTTTTTCCACGCAAGCATCGACTTGCAGATATGGATGCCGCGGTCGTTGACAATATTCGTGCGGACAACACGGTTGCCACACGCAGCGAGTATCTTCGAGAGCGAGTGTCCGAGCAGGATGTTGCGGACGTGTCCCAGATGGAGAGGCTTGTTGGTGTTAGGGCTCGAATACTCAACCATAACGAGCGGAGAAGCATCGGTAGCAGCCTTAAGGCCCCACTCGGGCTCGCTCTCGATGTGGCGAAGGACAGCGCCCCAGAAAGAAGGCTCGATAACAATATTCAGAAAACCCTTAACGACATTAGTCGATGCTACGGCCGGCTCATTAGCCTCAAGCCAGCTGCCTATCTCCTTGCCGACAGCCTCCGGACTCTTGCGGGCAGCCTTGACCCATGGGAAAACAACAACCGTCAGATCCCCCTCAAACTCCTTGCGGGTTGCCTGAACCTGGACCGAATCAGGATTGACATCAAGACCGTAGAGCTCCTTCAGAGCCGCGGCGATAGCCTTCGATATGATATTGTCGATTGACATATAAGTGTATGATGAAATATATCTGGTATAAACTCTGCAAAGATACGAAATTTTCCTTAGCGGTGGCAATTGGTCCAATCAGACTACTATGACTAATCAGACTAATTTGCTCCGTCAGGC
>CAYWWE010000149.1:0-4967 GCA_964461785.1 uncultured Bacteroides sp. | reverse complement strand
ATCCGCAGAAGTTCTCGTGCCTCTGGGTGATCGACTTCCCTCTCTTCGAGTGGGACGACGAGACTCAGCGCTTCTATGCCATGCATCATCCCTTTACGGCACCCAACCCCGACGATGTCGATAAGCTCGATAGCGATACGGGTGCTGTGCGCGCCACGGCCTATGACATGGTTGTCAACGGCAATGAGCTTGGTGGTGGCTCGATCCGTATTCATGACGCAGAGCTGCAGGATCACATGTTCCGCCTTCTCGGCCTGAGCGAGGCCGATGCGCAATATAAGTTTGGCTTCCTGATGAATGCCTTCAAATATGGCGCACCTCCTCATGGAGGTTTGGCTTTCGGATTCGATCGCTTCGTCGCTATCCTTGCCGGTCTCGATTCGATCCGCGACACCATCGCCTTCCCGAAAAATAATTCGGGCCGCGACATGATGATAGACGCTCCTTCGGAGATCGATGCCTCGCAGCTTGAAGAGCTTTCGATCGACGTGGTTCTTCCTGCGGAGGAAGGTCAGGCGAAAAAGTGATCCGATGCCCCGCATCTCAGAGATAATATCTGCAATAGAGGCAGAGGCTCCGCTCTCGCTTCAGGAGGAGTGGGACAACTCCGGCCTGCAGGTGGGACACACAGACAGGGAGTGCACCGGCGTGATGATAGCCCTCGACCCGACCGAAAAGGTTGTGGAGGAGGCCATCGCTCACGGCTGCAATCTTGTCGTGGCCCATCATCCGCTGATTTTCAAGGCACCCCGACAGATCATCGGAGCCAATGACCAGCAGCGGACCATCGAACGAGCCATACGCGGCGGAGTGACGGTCTACAGTGCGCATACCAGTCTCGATAAGTCGCCCCACGGACTTAACCGCCACGCGGCAGAACTTATCGGACTCGGGGACATCGAGCCTCTGGAGCCCTCGTCAGTGATGCCCGGAGCCGGACTCGGCGCAGTGGGCAATCTGCCGTTGCCGCTCTCAGGACCGGAATTTGTCGATCTGATCAAATCACGATTCGGCTCGCCGGTCGTGAGATGTTCGTCGGCCATCGACCGCTATTCGTCTGCCGACAGAATAATCCGCGTGGCTCTATGCACGGGATCGGGATCGTCGCTCGTCAAGGAGGCGCATGCTGCCGGTGCCCAGGCTTTCCTGACATCGGACACGCGCTATCATGACTTTCTCGAACATGGATCCGACACCCTTATGATAGCCGATATAGGCCATCATGAGAGTGAATCCATCGCAAGAAATATTTTTTATCGCCTTATTTCAGAAAAATTTAGTAACTTTGCAATCCGAATGTCCGCTTCGGACGTTGCTAATCCAATAGTATATGCCTGAGACTCATAGTCTTAGAGCATTTTGCCATATACTCCCATACACCCATTTTTCATCGAATGGCTACAACATCAAAAAGCAAGGCTGAAAACCTCTCCGTAGAGTCGCGCCTCAGATCGCTCTACAAGCTCCAGACTATTCTCTCAGAGATAGATCGCATACGTTTTGTCCGCGGTGAGCTCCCCTTTGAAGTCCGTGACCTTGAGGATCAGATTGAAGGCCTCCACACCCGAATCGAGAAGTATCGCGCCGATATCGAAGAGCTGCGCCGCAAGTCGGCTGCCGAGCAAAACCATATAAAGGAAGCTCAGAAGCAGATCGAGATCTATCGCGAGCAAATAGACAATGTGCGAAACAACCGCGAGTATGATCTTCTCACCAAGGAGGTTGAATATCAGACCCTCGAGATAGAGCTTGCAGAGAAGCACATCAATGAATATGCCCGTGCGGTAGAGAACAAGACAGCTGAGATCGAAGCTACGGAAGCCGAGCTTGTCGACCGCAATCATATCCTTGACGAGAAGCGTCACGAACTTGAAGAGATCGTGAGCGAGACCAAGCAGGACGAGGAGAAGCTCCGCGCCGAGGCACTTGCACTCGAACCCAAGATCGACGAGCGCACCCTCAACGCCTTCAAGCGTATCCGCAAGAATGCCCGCAATGGTCTCGGCATCGTATATATCCAGCGTAATGCCTGTGGCGGCTGCTTCAACCGCATCCCGCCGCAGCGCCAGATGGAGATCAAGATGCACAAGAAGATCATTGTGTGTGAATATTGCGGTCGCATCATGATCGATCCGGAGCTTGCAGGCGTTAAGGTCGACACCCCCGCCGCCGAGAAGCCGGCACGCGCCAAGCGCACCGCCCGTAAGGCTGCTCCCAAAGCAGAATAAGCAGCCTGCCGCAAAATCTTTTAATACATCCGCCGGTAGAAGGGTCATTCCGGAGTGGCGGGTGTTTATGCTCCGTCGTCTTCTTGCCGCCAGCCAGGTGCAGCGGTCGGGGGGCGACGCGGTGTATTTAACCTATTTGATACTCTAACCATGATAAAGAGTTTTTGTGTTTCAATTTTTGCTTCGTGCGCCATTATGGCCGGTGCCGTGACACAATATCCGTTTCGCGATGTTGCCCTCCCGGCAGATGTCAGGGCAGCCGATCTGGTGTCGCGGATGACGCTTGACGAGAAGATTGATCTGCTGAGCGGCTACAATGATTTTTTCCTCCATCCCTGCGAGCGACTCGGTGTACCGGCGTTTGAGATGGCCGATGGACCGCTCGGAATCGCATCCTGGGGCCTTTTCGGGCGAGGGACGGCTTATCCGGCTGCGCTGTCGGTAGCTGCCTCGTGGGATCCTGATCTCGCCGCCGCGACCGGAAGGGCTTACGCCGACGACTGGCGGGCCCGTGGCATCCATCTCATGCTTGCCCCCGGAGTGAATATCTACCGTGCGTCGAAGGGTGCCCGCAACTTCGAGTATTTCGGAGAGGATCCGTGGCTCACATCCGAGATGGCACTGGCTTTCACCAACGCCGTTGCAGCGGGAGGAGTCATGCCGGTTGTCAAGCACTTTGCCGGCAATGATCAGGAGTTTGACCGCTACACTGTGAGCACCGAAGTGGCCGAGGAAGCCCTGCGTGAGATCTATCTCCTTCCGTTTGAGAGGCTCGTCACCGAGGGGAATCTCAAGGCTATCATGAGCGGCTACAACCTGCTCAACGGACAGCATTGCTCGGAGAATGAGTATCTCGACTCGTTGCTTCACAAGGTCTGGAATTTTGAGGGTATGCACATGAGCGACTGGGGCGCGACTCATTCCACTCTCGCTGCCGCCAAGGCGGGTCTTGATCTCGAAATGGGCAGCAACAGCTATTTTATAGCAGACAGCATTAAGCCCCTTTTGGAACGCGGTCTGCTCAAAGAGGAGGATATCGACCGTAAGGTAATGAACATTTACCGTCCATGTTTCGAGATGGGATTTTTTGACCGTCCGCAGAAGATTGACTCACTCACCATCTACAGTCCCCGACGTAATCAAAAGGCGCTCGAGGCAGCCAGACAGGGAATTGTCCTGCTGAAGAATGACGAATCACTTCTGCCGTTTGAGCCGCAAAGGATCCGCCGTATAGCGGTTGTGGGGCCAACTGCCAATCCTTCCGTAATCAGCGACCGCCGGTTCCGCAACGACGGTATTACCTACGGCGGAGGTGGCAGTTCGAAGGTCAATCCATGGTATATCCGGAACATCCTCGACGGCATTATGGCTGCCTATCCTGATGCGGAGGTGTATTATGCAGAAGGCGTTTCGTCGGGGTTGCGACGCAATGCATTCGCCACCTCCGAGTTCGTATCGCCAGACGGTGCTCCGGGGCTTAGAGCTGAATATTATGCCGACGAAAATGACACTGCCCCGGTCCTGATCCGTAATGAACGCCGGATCAACAACGAGTGGTGGGGTCATCCGCAGGGAGTTGATTCTCTTTCGGACACTCACCGCATCGTGTGGCGCGGATCAATAGTTCCTATGACCAATGATTCGCTCATAATCTTTGCTGATGGTCAGGGCGCGTGTATGCTCAGGATCAACGGCGAGGAGATGCTCGACCGTAGCGGCAACTGCTCCTTTTTCTACGACGTGGTCGAGATCCCTGCCGTAGCCAGCAAGCCTATTGACATTGAGCTCGAGTACCGAAGGGTAAATATCGCACCCGGAGAGATGCGGCTCGGATATATCCCCGCTTCCGCTCTTGACTTCAGCGAGGCCGAAAAGATTGCTTCGATGGCCGATGCCGTGGTCTGCTGCATTGGCTTCGACGGATCTGTTGAGCTTGAGGGACGCGACCGTCCGTTTGAGCTCCCCTACGGGCAGGATATGCTCGTCGACCGTATGCTGGCTGTCAATCCTGCGACGGCTGTAGTAGTGACAGGAGGCGGCGGTGTCGACATGAGCCGGTGGGCCGACAAGACCAAGGCAATCATCCACGCTATTTATCCGGGAATGAACGGCGGCATCGCTGTGGGCGAGATCGTGTCGGGCGCGGTCAATCCTTCGGCCCATCTCCCGTTTACGATCGAGCGGAAATGGTCGGACTCTCCTGCCTACGGATTCTATGACGAGACCCGCTCTGAGAAAAAGATCTATTATGGCGAAGGACTGTTCACGGGCTACCGCGGCTATGACAGCCGGGGCACGGAACCTCTGTTCCCCTTCGGACACGGTTTGACCTATACTACTTTTGAATACTCTGATCCGGCGGTAAGACGGTCGGGTGATTCATTGATAGTGAGCTTTGACCTGACTAATACGGGAGACCGACAGGGTGCCGAGGTGTCGCAGGTATATGTAACCCCGGACAAGGCCGAAGCGAGCGGCCGGCCTGTGCGTGAGCTCAAGGGATTTACCAAGACAATCTTGAATCCCGGTGAGCGCCGAAGGGTCGAGATCATTGTTCCGGCCGAGGCCTTGCGTCGCTACGATACATCAACCAACAGCTGGCAGCCTCTTTCAGTTGGCTCGGTGAGCATTGGCTCATCATCGCGGGATCTTCCCCTCCGGGTCAATATCTGAACCGGATTGTGATACGAGACAGAAAACCTCCGGTTGCCCCTGTGGGGGAGCCGGAGGTTTTCATTA
>CAYWWE010000148.1:0-4993 GCA_964461785.1 uncultured Bacteroides sp. | reverse complement strand
TTTATTCGCCAGTTATGAGATAGCCTCAGCGGAGACGGTCGTAGGAACGGAGAAGGCGCTGATCACGAGAGATGGCGCTATAGGCAAAGATATCAAGCAGGAATGCAGCGAGAAGAAGCAGTCCGCCGCCACCCCACACGGGAGTGTCTGTCACTGTAGGGATGATCGAGTTATATTTGCTCACCAGCACATACACGACCATTATGGCCTCGGCAAGTGAGATGAGAGCCGACAGGCAAACAAACAGTTTCTGCGTGGGTAGTGCCTTATACAGAAATATAGCCAGAAGCGACAGGAAGATCGCAACCGAAGTAGGAATGATGAAGCCCAGTCCCGACAGGCCGGTAAGGGGCTGAAGAGCCTGTGCGGCTGTAGCGCCGTCAACTTCCTTTATAAACCCGAAGGGGAGGAAGAAAAATGCTGTCATGAATGCTATCGACAGCAGCAGATAAAGTGTCTGGACACGTTGGATAACCATAGTTGTGGATTTTAATGAGTTTTGTCTATTCTGTAAACGCGACACCGTATGCCCTCAGGGGGTCGGCATCGCGTAATAATTGTTTCTGTGGTCTGAGAGTGGGTTAGTCTACCTTGGCAAACTGATCCTTACCTACTCCGCACAGGGGGCACACCCAGTCGTCGGGCAGATCCTCAAAGGGAGTTCCGGGGGCGATACCGTGGTCGGGGTCACCTACTGCGGGGTCATAAACCCAGTCGCATACTTCGCATACGTATTTCTGATCTTTGTCCATAATTCTATATATTGAGTTTTGGTTACACTATCATAACGCATGCATCCCGACATTTGTTTAACTCCATGCCAGGAAAAAAGAATTGTCAGGCAAAGACAAGCACCAGGATCTGTGCCAGAACCACTCTGACAAACATTCCGAGGGGATACACCGTGGCATAAGCCACGGCGGCATTGTCGCCCGGCAGTGTGTCGTTGGCATAGTTGAGCGCCATGGGGTTGGCCATCGAGCCACACACCATGCCGCATGCGCTTCCGAAGTCAATCCGGCTTTTCCTCACAGCCCACATGGCCATGATGATAACGGGAATTATGGTGATCAGAAATCCCAGCCCGATCCACTCAAGTCCGTCGGCCCTCATTATGGTGTCGAAAAATCCGGCTCCGGCATCGAGACCGAGACAGGCCAGATAGAGGCTCAGACCTATACCGCGGAGCATAAGGTTGGCCGAGCGGGTAGTGTAAGTCACCAGATGGAGATTGGGACCGAAGCGTCCGAGTAGGATGCCGACAATCATCGGGCCGCCGGCGAGGCCGAGCTTCACGGGCATCGACACTCCGGGAATCAGGATAGGCACCGATCCGAGGATCAGTCCGAGCACCATCCCTATGAATATGGCTGCCAAGTTTGGGTCGCGCAGAGTTGCCTCCGTGTTGCCGAGCCGCTTTGACACCGCGTCGATAGCCTTCTGATCGCCCACTATCGTCAGGCGGTCGCCGAGCTGAAGGATGAGCCCGGGGGTTGCAAGGAGCTTCACACCCGCACGGGTCACGCGCGATATGTTTATATCATAGCTGTTGCGGAGCCGGAGCGAGCCCAATCGGCGCCCATTGATCTCAGGTCTGGTCACCACCACATGGCGGCTCACCACATTTGAGTCGAGTGCGTTCCAGTCTATATCTTTGCTGTTGTAGTCCGTCTCCTCCTGGCGGCCGAAAATGATCCTCAGCTCAGGCAGTTCATCGGCCACGGTGGTGATCAGAAGTCTGTCGCCCGCGTGGAGCACTGTGTCGCCGGCAGGAATCGTGACAGCGCCATCGCGCCAGAGCCGGCTTATGACAAAGCGTCCCTTAGCGGCGAGAGCCACGTCTCTTATCGTCAGACCCTCTATACCCGGATTCTCTACCCTGAATCCCGCTATAAATGTCTTGTCAGCCTCCTCATTGCCGCTTCCCGATCGTATATCGGAGCTCTTGACTATAGTCTTGCGCACGATGACCATGGCAAGGATCACACCTACAACTCCGAGAGGATAGGTCACCGCGCAGCCGAGGGCTGCTCCCTGCGCGCTCTCGCCAAGCTGCGAGAGTGTCTGTTGTGCCGCGCCAAGAGCGGGCGTATTGGTAGTGGCGCCGCTTAGCACGCCCACCATGTCGCTCATCGGGATGTCGAGCCACAAGCTGAAGCCGATCGCCATCAGTGTGCCGAGCATGATCACCCAGAGCCCGAGCATATTGAGACCTATCCCACCGCTGCGGAATGAGCTGAAGAAGCCCGGCCCAACCTTAAGACCGAGTTCGTAGACAAAAAGCACCAGACCGAAGCTCTCGGCATAAGAGAGCATCATCGGATCGATGTTAAATCCGAGATGTCCCGCCAGGATACCGACAAAAAAGACGAAAGTGACACCCAGACTCACGCCACCGATTTTCAGCTTGCCGAGTCCGAGCCCCGCCGCAATGATAACCGACAGCACCACAACGGCCTGCAGGGGCGTATGATCAAAAAAGAGGCTTTCAAACCAATTCATGGCCGCAAAATTAGCCAAAAAATCACTAACTTTGCCCTCAATATGGACGAAATAATCAAAGCATTCCCGACAATCACCGATACCCAGCGCGAGCAGTTTGCTGCCCTCGGCCCTCTCTACACCGACTGGAACAGTAAGATCAACGTCATTTCACGAAAGGATATCGACAATCTTTATATCCATCATATCCTTCACTCGCTGGCCATTGCAAAGTTTGTCACTCCGGTCGAAGGCTCGACCATACTCGACCTCGGCACCGGCGGAGGCTTCCCCGGTATTCCGCTTGCCATCCTGTGGCCTTCCTGCCGGTTTCATCTCATTGACCGCATAGGCAAGAAGATCAGAGTGGCCGCTGACATAGCCGAGGCGATCGGGCTGAAGAATGTCACCTTTCAGCACGGCGACATTGGCGAATGTCGGGAGAGATTTGACTACGTTGTGAGCCGGGCAGTCATGCCGTTGGGCGATCTCATTCCGCTCGTAACCAAAAACATTACCCGCACTCCCAGAGCGGGTAATACTCTTCCTCCGGGTCTGATAGTGCTCAAAGGAGGCGATCTGACCGAGGAGACGGCGGCAACGCGGCGCAAGAATATCATTGATGTCCCGCTGGCCGACTTCTTCCCGTCCATTCCGTTTTTCGACACCAAACATCTGCTCTATCTCCCCCTTTGAGCATCATTTCCCCCGCAAAAAAATTTATCCTCCCCGACTCATGCCGGAGAGGATTTATTTTTATACCCTTGTGCAATACTCTATGTAAGAGATTTCAAGCCTTGCCTATCAGCTGATTATCAACAATGTTGCTCTACACTTTAATTGCGGTTGCTAAACAAAGTCTGTTTTGGAGGCAAAAATGTTAAGAAAGATTCCTCCTTGTCGTTATTTTTCTCACTTAAAAAGTTGCAGTATTTCAGATATTTCTCTACCTTTGCCGTTGATTAAAAGAAACTCTTACATAGAGAGGTGAAATCTCTTACATAGAGAGATCAATAAAATGGCCTTCAGCGATTCGCGATTACATAACACTCCACGTTTGGCGTCATGTTTGGATTTCAGCCGCTTATCCGACTCTCAACGGAAGACGGCTGCCGAGGAGAAGTATGCACACGCTATTGAGCTCTATACGGCCACCGACCTATCTATCAGAAAGATAGCCGCTCAATGCGGTGTCACACCCGTTGGATTGAGCGCACACATTGCCCGCAACCATCGCCCCTTGCTCTTCGCCCGCTACGGCCTTCAAAATTCTGACCGGGAGCTAAACACGACAAAGATCCGGCCTCCGAAAGGGCAGTCGGTCAAGACACACCTTAAATATAAAGAAGCGATCGAAGCCTGCGGCGATCTCGCCTATATCGAGCTGAATATTTCCGAGATTGCACGCCTGTATGGCCTCAACCCGTCGGCCCTGTCCTCTCAGCTCAGGGTCCACTATCCCGAGATAATCCCGACCCGCGAGCGTGCCCGCCAACGCCTCGGCATCGCCGACACCCTCCATCGTGGACCACGCCCAGGCTCGGTGAGCGGCTACGAGGAGGCAATAAAAATGTATCGCGACACAGATCTGTCCATACCCGAGGTAGCAAGCAAGTGCCGCGTCTCGCCAAGCGGATTGTCGCAGTTCATGCGCTTCTACCATCAGGATATCATAGCCGCCAAAGCCGGTCGCCGTGAGGCAGTGGCCGGAGGCAGTCCACGCCCCGGGTCTCTCTCAGGCAACGGACGGCTCTACGGCCCCTCCCCCACTACCTGCGCTCAGTATCAACCCGCTCTCGAGCTCTATCGCACCACCGACATGAGCCTCGAGGCCATTGCATCGGCTGTCGGTGTTCCCGCCGAGGGGCTGAGAGCATATATAAATAAGTGGGAGACAAAGCATCCACGAAACGCACGCACCCGGATGGCTCAGTCGCGTTATCTCCCGGCCATCGAGAGTCTTCGCGCCAAACCCCGCCGGATCACCGAGGTAGCAGCCGAGTTCGGCCTCAATCCCGATGTGTTCCGCAACTATCTCAAGCTCCATCATCCCGATCTTGTTCCGCAACAGGAGATGACGAGACTCCCTGACGGACGTCTTGTCCGCCGCCTCACTTACGAGAAATATCAGGAAGCGATCAGCGAATACGCGGCCTCAGCCGAGCCTCTCGATAGCATTGCTCAACGCCACGGACTGGTCTATAAAAGCCTTCATGGCTTCGTGATGCGCAATTGCGCCCCCGAGATCGAGGCTCACAACCGCTTCTTGGCCACCGCATCGGCAAAGGTTGCCGTGGCTCCCTCCAGCCCCTCCATCCATCAGTAAAAAAAATAACAAGGAAATATATTTTCATGATTAAACTCAGACTGTTTTTAGCATCCTTACTCATTGCGGCATCTCTACATGCCCTTTCGGCTCAGGAAGTGGCGGTGAAGACCAACCTCGCCGTCGACGCTACCGCAACGGCAAACATCGGCGCCGAGATTGCCGTTGCCCCGCGATGGTCCATCG
>CAYWWE010000147.1:0-5004 GCA_964461785.1 uncultured Bacteroides sp. | reverse complement strand
GGATTGGTGGGTAAATATGTGGAGCTTCAGGATGCCTACAAGTCGATCAACGAGAGCCTGTTTCAGGCCGCTACCTACAACGACCGCCGGCTCAATCTGGTCTATATCCACTCGGAGAAGCTCACTGAGGCCGACGCCGACGAGAAGCTCGGCGGCCTCGACGGAGTGATCATCGCCCCCGGCTTCGGCCAGCGCGGCATCGAGGGCAAATTTGTGGCGCTGAAATGGTGCAGGGAGCACGATGTGCCCACCTTCGGCATCTGTCTGGGCATGCAGTGTATGGTGATCGAGTTTGCCCGCGACGTGCTTGGGCTGCCCGAGGCCAACTCAACCGAGATGAATCCGCGCACCCCCGACAATGTGATAGACCTCATGGAGGAGCAGAAGAGCGTCACCGAAAAGGGTGGCACGATGCGCCTCGGCGCCTACGACTGCCATCTTGCACCCGGATCGCTGGCCGCAGCGGCCTACGGCACCACCGACGTCCGTGAGCGCCACCGCCATCGCTTCGAGTTCAACAACGACTACCGGGCCCGCTTCGAGGCCGCCGGGATGCGCTGCTCGGGCGAGAATCCGTCGACCCATCTGGTAGAGGTGGTCGAGCTGCCGGGCAAGCGCTGGTATCTCGGCACCCAGTATCACCCCGAATATTCCTCGACGGTGCTCAACCCCAATCCGCTCTTCCTGTCGTTTGTCAAGGCCGCTATAGCCTACGCCGACGAGAAAGCATCCCACTGATCGCCTCCCACTTTGAATCAACCCATTAGCTAACCCTATAAAATCCTACTCTTGGACAAGAACACTCTCACCGGCCTTCTGATGATGGCTGCAATAGTATTCGGCTTCATGTGGCTCAACAAGCCCTCGGAAGAGGAGCTTGCCCGCCGACAGGCCGAAGCCGAGCAGATAGCCGCCGAAAGCGCCCAGCAGTCGCCGCAGGACGACATCCTGCGCCTTGACACTGTCTCGGCTGATGAACTCAGCGCCATCCGCGCCACCATACGACAGTTCGGGCGCACCGATACCGTGTCGCATCTGATAACTCTCAGCGCCCCCGGGGCCGACCTGACCCTCTCGACCGAGACCGACCGCATCGGCGGTTTCGTGGCCACCGCAAAAGGTCAGGTGCCCGTGGCCGACATCATCACGAGCAACTACGCCGGAGTGTCGGCTGCCACGGCATCGGAAGCCGTAAGGAAGCTCCGCACCGCTCTGAGCGACGTGGCCCGCTACAAGGGATTTGCCCGCTATCTGTCGGGCGATTCGTCGACCGTCCGTCTGGCCAATCCCGACCTCACCCTCGAGATCTCTAACAAGGGGGGCCGCATTGCCCGCGCGAGCCTCAACAAGTATCAGCGCTATGACTCCGCCGCAGTGGAGCTCATCACCCCCGATGACCGGATGAACTTTACACTCACATCGGCCACTCAGCGCTTCGACACCGAAAACTTCTATTTCACCCCCACCGAGATCACCGACACCACGGTGACAATGGCTCTCGATCTGGGCGACGGCGCCGTCTTTGCCCTGCGCTACACCCTGCCCTCCGAAGGCTATTGCGTGAAGATGGAGATGATCCAGAACGGTATGCAGGCCGTGCTCCCCTCGTCGGTCACCTCGATCGACTTCGATTGGCACCAGAAGATGCTCCGCAACGAGGCAGGCCGTATGTTTGAGGAGCGCAACTCGGGTCTCTACTATATGTTTGACGGCGGCGATGTCGACAATCTGTCGGAAAACAGCAACGACGACGAGCAGATCTCCAACCGCCTCAAATGGATCGGCTACAAAAACCAGTTCTTCTCGTCGGTGATCGTGGCCGCCGGCACCTTCTCATCGGCCAACCTCGACTCCAAGACGCTCAAGGACGACCCCCAGTGTCTGAAGGATCTCACCACCCACGCCACCCTCGACTACTCGCCCACGCTGGAGCATCCCGTGACCTTCACCCTTTTCCTCGGCCCCAACTCCTATCCGCTGCTGAGCGACCTTCAGGAGACCATCGCTCCCGACACCGATCTGCACCTGACCAAGCTCATACCTCTGGGGTGGGCACTGTTCCGCTGGATCAACACCTGGATCATCATACCGGTGTTCAACATCCTGGGCCAGTGGATCAGCAACTACGGCATAATCATCCTGCTGCTGACCATCTTCATCAAGATCATCCTCTTCCCCTTCACCTACAAGAGCTATATCTCGCAGGCCAAGATGCGCGTGCTCGCGCCTGAGATCAAGGAGATCAACGACAAGTATCCCGGCAACGAAAACGCCATGAAGCGCCAGCAGGAGACCATGGCCCTCTATTCGCGCGCCGGCGCCAGCCCCTTCTCAGGCTGCCTGCCGCTGCTGCTCCAGATGCCCATCCTCATCGCGATGTTCAACTTCTTCCCGTCGGCCATCGAGCTGAGGGGCCAGTCGTTCCTCTGGGCCAAGGATCTGTCGGCACCCGACGCCATCGTGTCGTGGAGCGCCAACATCCCGCTGATCTCCTCGACATTCGGCAATCACATCAGCCTGTTCTGTCTGCTCATGACCGTGGTCAACATCATCTACACCAAGATCAACATGGCCAGCCAGCCCGGCGGCGCCTCGATGCCCGGCATGAAGTGGATGACCTATCTGATGCCCATCATGTTCCTGGTGTTCTTCAACAACTATGCTTCGGGCCTCAGCTACTACTATCTGCTGTCGCTGCTCATCACCATCGCCCAGACCTATATCTTCCGTCAGGTGATCAACGAGGAGCGCGTCCGCGCCCAGATGCGTGAGAATGCCCGCAAGCCACGCAAGAAAAGCGGCTTCATGGCACGCCTTGAGGAGGCACAGCGCCAGCAGCAGGCCATGATGCGCGAGCAGCAGAAGCGCAACAACAACGGCAAGGGGCGCCGATAAACCTTACCGTCCCGGCTAACAATCGCGCCGCCTTGCGCGTTATATAATAGCGGGGGGAGGAAAACCAAGCCTCCCCCCGACTCATAACCAGATGGAATCAACACGACAAGCCAAAATAGCCCGCCTGCTCCAGAAGGAGCTGAGCGAAATCTTCCGGATGCAGACCGCCAAGACCCACGGGACCCTGGTGAGCGTCAGCACAGTGCGCGTGAGCCCCGACCTCTCGATAGCCCGCGCCTACCTCTCGATCTTCCCCTCCGACAAGGCGCCTGAGATCATCGAGAGCATCAACAAATCGGCCAAGACCATACGCTACGAACTGGCCAAGCGCGTGCGCTATCAGCTCCGCAAGACTCCCGAGCTCTCGTTTTATCTCGACGATTCGCTCGACTATATCGAGAACATCGACAATCTGCTGGGCACCACTCCTGGAGCCGCCACGACCGCGCCCGACAGTGAGCCCGAGCAAGAATAATCCACCCCTAATCCCCCGATCCTGATACGCTAAGCCTGAGGATAGCCCTGCGTTATCTCTTCTCGCGCAAGAGCCATAACGCCGTAAACATAATAAGCATTGTAGCCGTAGCGGGAGTGGCCGTTGCCACTCTTGCTACCGTGTGCGTATTGTCGGTGTTCAACGGCTTCGCCTCGCTGGCCTCGGGGAGGCTAAGCCTGATCGACCCGCCACTCAAGGCCGTCAGAGCCGACGGACGGGTGTTTCAGTCAGCCGACAGCATTGCCTCAGCACTCATGTCGGGGGAGAGAACCGGGAAGTATGTCGCCCGGTGTGTGCCTACCCTTGAGGAGCAGGCCCTCGCCATACTCGGCGGTGTGCAGATGCCTCTTACCGTAAAAGGGGTGAGTGACGGCTATGAGGAGATCACGTCGATAGACTCTGCCGTGATCGACGGCACATTTGCCCTGGCCGACGAATACGGCTATCCCGCAATGGCCCTGAGCGTAGGCGCGGCGATAAGCCTCGGCGCACATCCCGACCCCTTCAATCCCGTCGGGATCTATGCCCCCCGCCGCCGCGGACGCATCAGCGCCGCTGCACCCATGAACGCCTTCCGGTCCGACTCCCTGCTCGTGGCGGGAGTGTGGCAGGTTGAGCAGAGCGACTACGACGCCTCACTCACCATAATGGGGATCGACCGTGCCCGTCGCCTCTACGACTATACCTCGGGCGAGGCATCGGCCCTGGAGATAGCGCCTCCCGATGGCGTCAGCATCGCCGATGCCCGTAGCGCAATAGCGCGTGAGTTAGGCTCCGGATGGCGAGTCCTTACCCGTCGCGAGCAGCAGACCGAATCGTTCAGGATGATATCCATTGAGAAATGGATCACCTTCCTGATGCTTGCTTTCATTCTCATAATAGCCTCATTCAATGTTGTGTCTACCCTCTCGATGCTCATCATCGAGAAGCGCGACAACATGCACACCCTCCGCGCCATGGGTGCCACGCCCCGCACACTCGGCTCAATATTCTTCTGGGAGGGGTGGCTCATCTCGATGGTGGGCGGCCTGAGCGGCATGGCCGCCGGCGTCGGGCTGTGTCTGCTCCAGCAGCATCTGGGCCTTATCCGCCTCAACGGCGACCCCACGAAACTCAACGTCGCGGCCTATCCGGTTGAAGTCGCCGGCTCCGACATTGTCATCGTGCTCATCCTCGTTGCCGCCGTAGGCTCTCTCGTCGGCCTCATCGCCTCGCGCCTCGCCCGCAAATAATCCCCCGGTTGTGGCTGTCCTTTGAGACGATAATATGATATTTTTTTTGACGGTGATAAAAAAATTTGTAAATTTGCAGCGCTAACCGACCTATACTCTCACGCCAGCTGTCGGGTCACATGATCTGACAAACCGGTTGGAGGGAACGAGGGTGGGGAGCATAACATATTAAAAAACAAGCGTTTATCCGCGCTAATTCTTGACGTTTCGAAATTCTCGCAAAATTTCAATCAATAGTCAAGGATTGAGCAACGGTAGATGCCCGTGGTTATGTAATATTTTGTATTCGGCAGGATATTTCGGGAGAAATATAGCCGGACGCAACGATTGCATATACTGGCGTGGGCTTCTGCGTTGCCGTCCGACTATTGATGGGCAATG
>CAYWWE010000146.1:0-5106 GCA_964461785.1 uncultured Bacteroides sp. | reverse complement strand
GGGAATTTTATGTTAAAAAATTTTGCGTTTGGTGAATTTTATGTAAATTTGCCGCGAATATGCTCGCTTGGCTGCCTGAGGGCGGCCGCGCGGAGCGTATCCGTCACGTTTCAACATGACTTCTTTTATCTATCATTCATAACCTTAAACTCTTTATGTCCAAACGTTTCATCGCAGCCGGCATGCTAAGTTCTCTCCTGCTAATAGGGGGGGGTAATTTGGCTGGTGCTCAGGCTATTACAGTTGCCCAGCAGACTGCCGGCACCTGTGTTGGCACAGTCGTGTCAGATAACGGTGAGGAAGTAATCGGCGCAACAGTGAAGGTCAAGGGCACAAGCCTCGCAACCAGCACCAACATCGACGGCCGCTTCTCTCTCTCAGGAGTTAAACCGGGTGCAGTGCTCGAAATCACCTGCATCGGCTATCAGCCCCTCACAGTGACCTGGAATGGTCAGCCTCTGTCGCTTACTATGAAAGACGCAGCCAACGAGCTCGACGAAGTCGTTGTCGTTGGCTACGGTGTGCAGAAGAAAGTCAACGTCACCGGTTCCGTATCGTCGATGAACGCTTCAGCCATCGAGGATCGTGCTGTAGCTTCAGTTTCAGCCGCCATGGCCGGTGAGATGCCGGGCGTTGTCGTTGTCCAGTCGTCGGGTGCCCCCGGTGGTCAGACCGGTTCAGTCACCATCCGCGGTAACAACTCCGTCAACTCAGCAAGCCCCCTTGTGATTGTCGACGGCGTTCCCGGCTCGATGAACAATATCGACCCGCAGGACATCGAGACCCTCTCCGTGCTTAAGGACGCTGCCTCCGCAGCCATCTACGGTGTGCAGGCCGCCAACGGCGTTATCCTTATCACCACCAAGACCGGTAAGCTCAACGCTGCTCCCAAAATCACATACTCGGGCACTGTTACCTGGGCTCAGCCTACCACCAAGCTCGATCCCGTCAACGCCAAGAACTACACCATGCTCATGCGTGAGGCCCTGCTCAACAGCGACCCCAACGCCAACGTGGCTATATACGACGCACGCCTGCAGCAGTATGCCGACGGAACCCTCGACCCCGAAGGCACCAACTGGTGGGACGAGACCTTCAAGAAGTGGTCAACCGAAACCGCCCACACCGTGCAGATCAACGGCGGCTCGGCCAACACCACCTACATGGCCTCTTTCGGCTACCTCTATCAGGGCGGTATGCTCAATCAGAACGACTATAACCGCTACAACGGCCGCGTAAACCTCAACAGCCAGCTCAAGCCCTGGATCGCCCTCGGCACCCAGATCTCGTTCTACCGTGGAATCACCAAGGACGGCTACAACGGCGTATCGGGCATCGTTCAGCACGTTAACCGCCTCAACGCCACCCTCTCGCCCTACGATGAAAACGGCGAACTCGTAGCTCCCGCTTCGATGCAGAACCCCGTGGCTGAGAAGGCCGACTATGCTACCGGTTACTATCACCTCAAGAACGACCAGCTCAACACAAATATCTTCCTGACCATCACCCCGATCGCAGGTCTCACCATCAAGCCCCTCTTCTCGTGGCGTCATGATTATCAGGACTACTACCGTTACCGCAAGATCCTCTATTACGGAGGCAGCTACAATGGCGGCGACAACGGTACTCGCCGTGGTGATCACAACTACACCAACTGGGACTGGATGACCTATCAGGGCACCATCAACTACAACAAGACCATCGCCGAAAAGCATGATCTCGGCCTCCTCCTCGGCTACGAAGCTGTGCGCTATATGCAGCGTGCATCATCCATTGCCCGTACAGGCGGTGGCGATAATGCCCTCTACGAGACCCTCGGCGCCCTCTCTACCACCGGTCAGTCAACCGGCGACAGCGGCTTCGATCTTAACCGCCGCTCATGGTTCGGACGTATCAACTACGCTTTCGATCAGCGTTATCTCCTCGAAGTCAACTTCCGTGCCGACGCATCCTCTCGCTTCCCGAAGGATAACCGCTGGGGCTACTTCCCCGCTGTGTCTGCCGCATGGCGTCTCAGTCAGGAGAGCTTTATGGAAGGCACCCGCGACTGGCTCAACAACCTCAAGATCCGTCTCGGCTGGGGCCGCACCGGTAACGAGGAGCTTGGCGATGACTACTATCCCGCAGTAGCAACTTACGCTTACTCAAGTGGTCTTATCGGCACCAACCTCTACAGCTCACTCTATGAGAGCCGCTATGTCAACAACAAGCTCAAATGGGCAAACGTAACCAACTGGGAGCTCGGCCTCGAGGCTGCTTTCCTCAACAATATGTTTGTGTTTGAGGGCTCGGTCTACAAGCGCACCACCAACGACATGCTTCTTAACCTCCCGATCCTGACCGTTCTCGGTGTAAGCGCTCCCGCTCAGAACGCCGGCTCGGTTGAGAACAAGGGTGTTGACCTCTCGCTTATCTACAACCACCGCCTCAACAAGGACTGGAGCTGGCAGGTATCGCTCAATGTAGGTTACAACCACAACGAAATCACCAACCTTGCAGGCACCGAAGGTCCGAAACCCGGCGACAGCAAGATCTGGTATCTCGAGGGTTATCCCATCAACTCTTACTATGGCTATGTAGCCGACGGTCTGTTCAAGGACGAGGCCGAGGTTAAGGCCGGCCCGCTCCGCACAGGCAATGAGAAGCCCGGTAACATCCGCTTCAAGGATCTCGACGGCGACGGCCGAATCACTACAGAAGACCGCACCGTGATCGGTAAGTTCAGCCCCTCATGGATGGGTGGCCTCAATATCGGCGTCAACTTCCGCGACTTCGATCTCTCGATGCTCTGGCAGGGCGCTTTCGACTACGAGCGCTATATGGACGGCGAGGCTTCGCAGGCCTTCTACAACGGCGGTACAATCAACAACTGGATGATGAAGGAGCGCTGGACCCCCGAAAATCCCAACGGCACCTATCCCCGCCTCTATCCCAACTCATCCGGTTCGCCCGACGTAACCGTCACCAACTCATTCTGGTGTGAGGACGCAAGCTATGTTCGCCTGAAGAACCTTACCTTCGGCTACACTATCCCCACCAAGCTCACCCAGAAGATTCAGCTCGACCGCGTCCGCATCTACTTCAACGGCGAAAACCTCCTTACCTTCTCTAAGATCTACGACAAGGGCATCGACCCCGAGGCTCCGCAGGGTCGTGGCGCTTACTATGCCAACGTGCGCAAGCTCTCTCTCGGTCTTAAAGTCACTCTCTAATCTCCAGTCAACCCAAAATGAATACTAAATTTATCAGCATATGCGCTTCGCTGGCGCTCGCCATAGGTGCCAGCTCATGTGTCGATCTCGACACCGCGCCGCTCGCTCAGAAGTCGGATGCCACCATGTGGCAGACTCCTGAGGATGCCGAGCAGGGAGTATCGATTCTCTACGAATATCTACCCAGTTCTATGGATGAGGCAAGCAGCGATGTGTACACCGACAACGCCGTTCACGGCATCAAATGGGCCGTTGGGCAGCAGGCTCATGGTGTTTGGGATCCCTCCAACTACGGTTGGTCAGGCGAATACAAATATATCCGTTATGCCAACCTCGTGTTTGCCAATATCGACAAGGTTGAAGGCTTCACCGAATCAGCCCGCAACAATGTGCTCGGTCAGGCCTACTTCTTCCGTGGACTAATCTACTCCGACCTTATCCGTCAGTTCGGCGATGTGCCTTACACAGCCGAGCCCTTGGAGCTCAGCGAGCAGGAAGGCATCGTGCGCAACGACTGGAAAGAGGTTTACGATCATGTGATGAACGACTTCGACCAGGCCATCGCCCTGCTTCCCGACTATACCACCAACGGTCGCGTCAACAAGCAGGTGGCCCGCGCTTTCAAAGCAAAGATCGCCCTTTACTTTGCCAACCCTGAGTGCCCCCACCATGTTGCCGACGGTTATCAGACCGTTATCGCCAACACCAAGGCTATCATCGACTCAGGTCACTACGGCCTCTATGACGAGGGCTACACCGGCACCGCCAAGGACTATACCGGCAAATATGCCGAAATGTTCTGGAGCCTGAATATGGATAACTCCAACGAGAGCCTTATCTCTGTCCGCAACATTGCCGCCCTCAACACTGAAACATATTATATTGGTTTCAACTGTTTCCCGAAACTCGGATGGGGCGGAACAAACCCCACTCAGAGCCTTGTTGATTGCTTCGAGGATTGCGAGGGCGCTCCCATCGCCGAGTCGAAGATCTTCGATCCTCTGCACCCCAACCTTAACCGCGACCCCCGTCTTACAGCTAACGTTATCTTCTCGGGCGACGAGATGTATGGCGTGACCGTAAACACCACCCCGCTCCCCTCGTCGGGCGACCGCGCTCTCTATCCCGTAGGTTGCGGCGACGCCACCCTCACCGGTTATCAGACCAAGAAGTGGCTCGATCCCGCCATCTATCCTGAAACCGACGGTTGGTCTCATGATGCCTGCGCATCGTCAATGCGCTTCACTGAGGTGCTCCTGATGTATGCCGAGGCTCTCAACGAGACCAGTGACCGCCCGCAGGAGGCTCTCGACGCCGTTAACCGCGTCCGCGCCCGCGTAGGTATGCCCGCTCTCCAGAAGACCAACGCCTCTCTGCCCACCTACGTCGGCAGCCAGGATGCTCTCCGTCAGCGTATCCGCAATGAGTTCCGCGTAGAGTTCTGCTTCGAGGGTGACCACCGCCAGTGGGATGCGCGCCGCTGGAACATCGCTACCGATGTGCTCAACGCTCCCCGCTACTCCTACAAGTATGAGATCGTTGAGGATCCCGCCAACGCCCTCCCCGGCGACAACGGTCAGGTTTGTCATCTTTACGTTGGTAAGGCCGACGAGATCCAGAATCAGATCATCCGTTACGATTCCCACAACTATCTCTATCCCATTCCTCAGAATGAAATAGACCTGAATCCTAACATCAAACAGAATCCCGGCTATTAATCCCCAATATAGCAACACAGAAGACGTCTTATTGATAGTTAGACTTAGATAGGAGACCCGGGAGCGGTGTCGGACCCCTACTCCGCTCCCGGTTCTTTAAAAAATCACTCAGACGTATTTTTTATTTAAGGTGAGATGAGACACGGCCCCGCCGCGTCTCATCTTTCTTTTCGCCC
>CAYWWE010000145.1:0-5181 GCA_964461785.1 uncultured Bacteroides sp. | reverse complement strand
ATATTGTGAAGTTAAGTGAATTTAATTAACTTTGTAGCGTCAACCAATGAATCTTTAAAACAGATGCTATGAGCAGAATTGACCTTGTGAGACTACGCAAAAGAGCCGGAATGAGTCAGCGGGAGCTGGCAGATCTGCTTCAGGTTCGACCGAGTTTCCTCTCTGCTATTGAAAATGGACGCAGCCGCCTTCCTGAAGAAAAGCTGTTACGGATCAAGGAAATCTTTGAACTCGATTCGCTCGACGACTATATCATTGAGGAGTTTACAGATCAAAGTGTCCCACCTCACACGCATATAGCTGACGAAAGTGATTCGCTCACCATGCTTCTCAATCACTTTCACGATCTTGCGCACCAACGAAGCCGGATGCACGACTCATCGTCTGAAACCGACTCAATGGCCCGCATTGATTTCCTTACCAAGCGGAACGACCGACTCTCGGAAAGAGTCGACAACCTCCGGGAGGAGGTTGATCATCTCCGCGAAGAAAACATCAGGCTGAAGGAATTGCTGCTGCGCAACGGCATTTCCTATTGAGCATCCACTCTCCGCCTCACCACTATAATATATTCATCCTCAGTGTCGGCAACGACACATGTTTCATAACCCCATTTCTCAAAAACGGAGGCAAGCACAGGTGCGGGCGGAAGATGATCGCTTTCCGACTTCCGTTCATGATGAATATTGTTGATGAATTTTTCGTCGGAAGGGAAGGCGACAACGATCACTCCCCCAGAATTGATATTCATGGCAAACAGCCATTTGAAAGTGTCGGCAGGAGAATGAAGATGAGGATAGACGGAATATAGCATCACCACATCATATTTTCCCGGAATCTGCTCCTCTTCAAAATCTATCTTTGCGAACTCTATGTTTGCGAGCGCTCCATATTTTTCGATCGCTCTTGAAAGCATACCTTCTGAAAGATCAACAGCCATGACATGTCCCGCCGGCCCAACCATCTGACTCAGATACGGGACGAGCACACCGGTTCCCGTGCCGAGATCAAGAACGCTCATCCCCTGCCCGATCGGCAGTTTGGCGAGGATCGATGAGATTCGCTCGGGAGTAGAACGTATTTCGTTTGCGTCCCATGACGGGGCAAGTTTGTCGAAAAAATCTATTTCTGACTGCGTCATACAGCGATAAAGTGATGTTTTAGTTAATTCGACTACAAAATTAACCAAATTTCGCAGAAATACAAAATATTTAAGTTAACTTTGTCGCTCCATTCCCCATAATCCTAATTCGATCCATCATGGCCTCCAAAATACGAATTATCGGCCTATGCGCCTTCTCGATCATGACACCGGGACTCTGTGTGGCTCAGACCCCGAAAGACACCTTGAATCTGAACGAGGTAGTCGTGACCGCCCCGCTTAAGACCGATCCCGATCTCATCCCGCTCAATGTGACTCAGGTCAGCGCGGCGGAAATCGAGAAATCAAGCGAAAGCTCACTGTTGCCCGTCCTTGTGTCGAAAGTGCCGGGGCTGTTTGTGACAGAGCGCGGTTTTGCAGGCTATGGTGTTTCGGGCGGCAGCGCAGGATCAGTCAATATCCGCGGCGTCGGTCAGGGCAATCAGGTTCTGTTCATGATAGACGGTCAGCCCCAGTGGGCAGGCGTATTCGGACACAGTCTTGCCGACACTTATGTGGCAAACGGTGTTGAGAAGGTTGAGGTGGTCAAAGGCCCCTCATCGCTCCTCTATGGATCGAATGCAATGGGTGGATCGATCAATCTGGTTACCCAGACTCAGAAAAAAGACGGATTGACCGGCAGGGCACGCGCCATGTTCGGATCTTTTTCCACACAGAAATTCGCCATGTCTACCGGCTACAAAAAAGGGCGGTTCTCTGCAACTCTGGCAGGACAGGTTGACCGCAGCAACGGCAACCGTCGCGGCAGCTCATTCTGGCTTGCCAATGAGTTTGCCCAACTCAAGTATGCTGCCTCAAAGAACTGGAGCCTCGCCGGTATGCTCGACATGACCCAGACTCATGCCAATAATCCGGGAACGCTCCAGGATCCGCTCGAGAATATGTGGACCGACATGTTCCGCGGCACGGGAGGCGTGTATGTGAAAAACAATTACTCCAATGCCGACGGCGGAGTGCAGGGATATATCAACTGGGGCCGTCACAATCTGGACGACGGTAATAGTCCCGGCGCCTCGCCCCGCGACTATCTTTTCCATTCCACCGACTACAATATGGGCATCACCGCCTACGAATCCTTCTATCTCTGGGAGGCCAATATCCTGTCGGCCGGCATAGATTTTCAACACTGGGGAGGCGAAATCTGGAACACTGACAAAGCTGATGAATCAATCCGCTCCTCTGAAGCAAAACATAAAGTCAACGAGATCGCCGGATATCTGATGATGCAGCAGGGATTTATCAACGATCTACTGAACATCAATGCCGGTGTGCGGTTGCAGCATGGATCTTCCTACGGAGATGTGTGGGTTCCACAGGCAGGATTTATTATCAAACCCGGACGTAGCTCGCAGATCAAGGCCTCGTTCAGCAAGGGCTTCCGTTCGCCCAATATCCGCGAGCTCTATCTCTATCCACCGGCAAATCCCGATCTGCGCCCTGAGTATATGTTGAATTATGAGTTGAGCTACCGCCAACATTTCATGGGCTACAAACTTATGGTGGGAGCCGCAATATTCTATATCGATGCCAAAAATATTATTCAGACAGTGAGAGTCGACGGGCGTCCGCAAAATATCAACTCAGGTAAGTTCCACAACAAAGGATTTGAGCTTGAAGCCGCATATAATATTCTGACAAATCTACAGTCAAGCGCTTCCTGGTCGTATCTCCACACCGATTCGAATAATCTTTACTCGCCGAAAAACAAACTGAATATAGACCTCACCTATTCGCCGGGCCAATTTTCTTTCACAGTCGAGGAAATGAGCATCTGGGGAATGAAAAACGGTAATCCCGACGGGTCGTCTGAAAGCTACTCGCTGCTCAATCTGCGTTCGGCCTATACGATGCAGGGAACCGTTCCGGTAACACTGTCTGTGAAAGTCGACAATATTACCAATAAGCATTACCAGATCATCTACGGATGCCCGATGCCCGGCACAACAATCATGGGCGGAATCGAATTCAAATTCTGATAGACCGGATCAAAACAACAGGAACAAAAAGAATGAAAGCGCGCCTATCACTGCTCTACTTCCTCCAGTTCAGTGTCTGGGGATGTTATCTCACCTGTTTCGGCCAGCTGCTCGGAGCCGGAGGCCTGGGCAAGGACATCGCATGGTTCTATGCTGCGATCGGACTGGTCTCTATCATAACCCCTCCCCTTTTCGGCAGGTTGGCCGATAAAACAGGCCGACCCGAGCGGCTGCTGAGTCTATGCCATCTGGTCGCTGCGCTTATAATGCTGGTGATGTGGCGCTACGGCATGACGCATAATCACCTTCAGTTTGGGGTATTTTACCCACTGTATCTCGCATTTCTTGCTTTCTACATGCCAACGATGGCATTGGCCAACACATCGGCTTTCGGTTTGCTCACTCAGACCGGTCATTCTACAGTCACCACTTTTCCCAAGATGCGTATATGGGGCACTGTAGGTTTTGTTGCAGCAATGTGGTTTGTCAATTCCGCCTATATGACAGACGGAAAGTTTGGCTTTGCATTTTCCGATGCCGGCGATCCAGGACATCTGAGATTTCAATATAATGCGATGCAACTCCTGTGCTGCGCTGTAATGGGTCTCGCTACAGCCGGCTACTCCCTCACCCTGCCGAGGCTTAGGGCGACCGATAACGGCGACACCGTCGCCAATCCAACCCCACGTCTCATCCCGTCTGTCAAAAAGATGTTCAGTCAACGCGAGATAGCTGTTTTCCTTATATTCGTAGCTTTTACCGGAGTGTGCCTGCAGATCTCCAATGGTTTTGCCACTCCCTACATCACCCACTTCTCAGGTTTCAGCGAGTATGCCGGATCGTTGGCAGCGGGAAATGCAACTATGCTCTTCTCGCTGTCGCAGATCTCTGAAGCGGCATGTATTCTGCTTGTCGGATTATCGCTTAAACGCAAGGGTATCAGAGTTGTCTATGGTCTCGGACTCTTGGCATGGGCACTCCGCTTCCTTATGCTCGGAACAGGTAATCCAGGCTCAGGCCTGTGGCTATTGATCGGCTCGATGGTGGTCTATGGCGTAGCGTTCAACTTCATCACCATTGCCGGGCATATATATATCCAGCAAGTTGCACCCACCAACATGAAAGGGTTTGCGCAGGGGCTCATGATGTTTATGAGCAATGGCATCGGAGCTACCGCAGGTGTCATTGCTGCCGGAGCGGTGGTCAATCACTGGTGCGCATGGCAGATTGTCGATAGCCCGGCTATGGGTTCCGTTCGTCTGTTTATGGGCGAATGGCAATGGCCCTGGCTGATCTTCGCAGCCTATGCCCTGATCGTAATGACCGGCTGGCTAATATTCTTCAGAAATAAAAATCTCAGGACATATAATAACTGATCCTCACAATGAGAAAACTGTTATCCGGTATAGGCGGAATGATAATAATCTCATCTTTGATTGGACAATCCTGCACAATTAGTTCAAGAGAGACCGACGCAAAGGAAGAACCCATGACAACGGAGGATTCGATCTCCTTGGCCTTGGACTATCAGCTTACCCGATACCCCGTATCGCAGTATCGCGATATATACAAGAATTTCATGCAGGACTTCTTTGGCCCCGGACATATCATAGCTGACACGATTGCTCCTAAACATTATCTTATTCAAGAGCTCTCGGAGCCTGGACCCTTTGATGGGCCTCTTTATGAGCCGACAGGCTATCAAGGGAATTTCTGCCGTGTCAATCTATCCGTTGTGCGCGACAGCATCGTCCCCTTCCACACTTACTTCCGCGCTTTTGTTGAGAGCGTGCAGGATATTGTTCCTCCCGAGCCCTCCGACTGGAAGAGGACATGGTCAATGATCGACTCGGTCATCACCTCCAAAGGCTTGCACTTTGAAGACGAAGATAAGGATCGAGAGTCGCTTGAACGTCAGTTCGACGAGGGAAATTACATTGTCCATCATAGCCAGCGCTATAACGACAGCGTCCATTTCCATTACCGGATAATCTCGCGCGATAAATTCAACTCCGTCATCCTGCCGCTCATCGAAGCCAGATC
>CAYWWE010000144.1:0-5258 GCA_964461785.1 uncultured Bacteroides sp. | reverse complement strand
AATTATTTCTTTGAGGAGGCGATGGCCTCGGCAACGACTGCCTCGAGTTCCTCACCTCTTGCACCGCGGCTCACGATAGTGCCTTCCGGATCAAAGAGGATGATGCAGGGGATCGAAGGAATACCGTAGGCATCGGTAGCGATGTTCTGAGTGTTGATGATCTGATTCCAGGGCAGATTGTGCTGCTCGATGGCCTTGAGGGTGTTTTCGGGCTCGTCCCAAACGGCTACACCGAGCACCTCGAGGGTTGAATCGGGATAAGCGTTGTAGATACGCTTGATGGTCTCGGTCTCGCGGATGCAGGGGCCGCACCAGCTTGCCCAGAAATCAACGAGAGTGTAGTGACCCTGGCCGACGTGGTCGCTAAGGCGGACTGTGTCGCCGTTGTTGACAACCTCAAAGTCGACAAACTTATGGCCGGCCGAAGTAGCCTCCTTGGTGATGAGACCCTTGCGGAGCTTCTGTACGCGGGCGCTCTGGCCATAGGAGGGATTGGCGGTGATGGCCGAATCCATCTGGGCCAGATCAAGATCGTAGGCCTTGGAGATGAAGAGGTAGAGGCCGAAAGGATTGCCTGCGTTCTCGCCTGATGCATTCTCTTCGAGAACATTCAGACGCTGTGTGATGACCTCGACGGCGGCATCACGGGCCGAGTCGGAAAGGGTTTCGTCGGTGCGGATAGCGCGATATTCAGCCATGATAGAGTCCTGGGCTGCGGAGTAGGCCGACATGCGGTCGTTGACGGGAGTGCCGTAGGCACGGCGGGTAACAGAGTCGATGGCGATGGTGCCGGGCTCGATCGCAACCATGCCGAGACGGCGGCCATCCATAAGCAGACGGCCCATATAGGCGGTGTCGACATGAGAGTTGAAGGTAGCAACGCCTTCTACCACGGTGGCTGAGTCGATACGTGCGTCGGAATCGTAGTTGGTGAGATACACGATGTGGCCGTTGGCCTCGGTGCTTACGGGAACGGTAAGAGTGAAGTCGCCACCCTGTGCCGAGCCGTTTCCGCTGCCATTGCAGGCAGCCACTGCGCCGAGAGATATGGTGGCGACAGTGTAGAGCAGCTTACGCATTAGTCTGTTGTTGTAAGGTATGAATGAAAAGATGATTGAAAGATCTGAAGAAAAAGTGAATATCATCAGCCGACGGCAGACACACGATCAGTCGAGATCATCATCGGTGTCGTAGCTGTTGTCATCGTCGCTGTCAAAATCAAAGTCGAAGTCCCATCCGTCTTCGCTGCCGAAATAGGCCTCTTCGGTAAACTTCGAGAGTTCGCGGCCCTCGCGCTTGGTGGGACGTCCGAGACCCTTGCGCCGGTCAATGAAGCCCGACACTTTGACGATCTCAAGAAGCTCGAGCTCGCTCTTGGGAGTGACATTCTCGAGATAGTCGGGCACCAGACGCGCGCCGAGACGGTTTTGCGTCACGGCAAGCACCTTGAATGAATATGTCACCGGGGGCTTGCGGACGCTCACCACGTCGCCGGGCTTCACGGTGCGCGAAGGCTTCACGGCCACGCCGCCCATCATCACCCTGCCTTTCTTGCAGGCCTCCGTGGCGATGGTGCGGGTCTTGAACACCCTCACTGCCCACAGCCATTTGTCGATACGTACTTCTGCTGCCACTTCTGATATCCCGGGGGGTTACTTGTTGTTGAATTTACACATGGCCGAGTCGATGCCTTCAAGACAGAAGGTACGGATGGCATCACAGGCCACTCCGATACGCTCGTTGACCGTGGCGCGCTCATCGGCTGGAAATTTGCCGAGCACAAAGTCGATCTGGCATCCGCGTGGAAAGTCGTTGCCGATCCCGAAGCGGAGGCGCGGATAGGCGTCGCTTCCGAGCATGGCGGCGATATTCTTCAGCCCGTTATGGCCGGCATCGCTGCCGCGCGGCTTGAGCCGCAGCGCTCCGAGCGGAAGGGCGCAATCGTCGACCACCACAAGGATATGGCTCAGGTCCAGACCCTCTTTTTCCTTCCAGTACCTGACGGCGTTGCCCGACAGATTCATGTATGTTGACGGCTTGAGAAGCACCAGCTGCTTATTCTTGACACGCATACGCGCCACATCGCCGTAACGCTCGGTCGAAAAACGTGTATTGGATGCCTCTGCCAAGGCATCCAATACCATAAAGCCAATATTGTGGCGTGTGTCGCGATATTCGTCGCCGATGTTTCCAAGCCCCACGATAAGATACTTCATAATATATTAAGGTAGGGGGGATGATGAGTGATCTGCGGCTATGATTACTTCGCGGCAGCAGCTGCGGCACCGCGGGCGGCACGGGTGAGCTGCACGGCACATACAACGGCGTTCTTGGCGTTGACCAGTTCGAGACCTTCAAAGTGAAGATCACCAACCTGGAGGGTCTTGCCAAGGCCGAGATTGTCAACATTGATGATGAGACGCTCGGGGATCTCGGTATAGGGAGCGCGAACCTTGAGCTTCTTCATCGAGAGAGAGAGCTTACCGCCGGCCTTAACACCCTCGGCGTGACCTTCGAGCTTCACGGGAACGGTGAGGGTCACGGGCTTGTCGGGAGTAACCTCGAGCAGGTCGATGTGGAGCACATTGTCCTTTACCGGGTGGAACTGGATATCCTTGAGGACAGCCATGCGCTTCTCGCCGTTTACTTCGAGCTCGATGGCGAAGATGTCGGGGGTATAGATGAGCTTGCGGACAGCCTCGTTGGTCACAGCGAGGTCGGTGGTGATGACGCCCTGGTTGTTGCCGATCTCAACGATCTTTTCACCGGGCTTGAGGGTGCCCTCGTAGGGAAGGGTGAATACCTTGCCACCGTTGAGCACTACGGGGATCTTCGACTCTGCGCGGAGAGCCTGAGCTGCCTTCTTGCCGAGGTCTGTACGGGGCTCGGCTACAAGCTGAAATGTCTTCATTGATGTAATGTAATTGTTTGTGTTACTAAAAATTAAGTAAGCTAAGATGCTTCTTGATTTCCCATCACACGAGGCGGGGATGCCTAAAAGCGGTGCAAAGTTAATACTTTTTTCGCCATCAGCACTCATTTTTATTGTATTTTTGTAACGCACAACCCCGCAAGAATGGTTTTAAGATTTATTAACACCAAATTGCAAGATTGTAACAGTTATTTACATAATTTTGCTCAACAATCTGATTACAGATTCACACACAGACAATCATATCTATCACTAACTATCACTATATGAGGAAAAAGTATCACTATCCCCTCTTTGGAGCCGCCCTGCTTGCAATGGCGACTCCGGTTGCTGCTGCCAATTCCGGCGCTGAGCCAATGGCCATGCAGCAGACACAGGGCACCTGCACCGGTACTGTTATCGACAATACCGGCGAGGCTATGATCGGCGCAACCGTCAAAGCAGAAAACGATGCCAAGATTGTTGGCATGACCAACATGAACGGTGAGTTCAGCCTCAAGAATGTAAAGCCCGGCACAGTAATTGTCGTATCTTACATCGGCTATGAAGACGCAAAGGCCGTATGGAACGGTCAGCCCCTCAAGATCACCCTTAATCCCGCAGCTTCGAGCCTCAACGAGGTGGTCGTGCTCGGTTACAACACCCAGACACGCGAGAGCCTCACCGGCGCTCTCTCCGTTGTGAAAGACGACAAGCTCAAGGATGTCACCTCACCCTCTCTCACCAACATGCTCAACGGCAAGGCTGCCGGTGTATATGTTGCCAACGGTTCGGGTCAGCCCGGTGCCGGCGGTGCCATCGTCATCCGCGGTCAGGCTTCGCTCTCCGGCTCCACCGCTCCTATCTGGATCATCGACGGTGTGAACGTAGGCACCTCGGCCGGCGACCTCAACCCCGACGACGTTGCTTCGATCACCCTTCTTAAGGATGCCGCTTCGACTGCCATCTACGGTGCCGACGGTGCAAACGGCGTTGTTGTCGTGACCACCAAGAAAGGTTCCGACGGCACAATGAACGTATCCGCCTCAGCCAAATTCGGTATCTCGCGCCTCAACAACGGCCGCCTGGAAGTGATGAACGGCGCCGAGCTCTACGACTACTACACCTCGATGCAGGGTGCCGAGAAGCTCCAGACCATCGCAATGTGGAGCCCCGAGCTGCGCAACCGCAACTTCGACTGGTGGGACGACGCCACCCACACCGGCTTCGCCCAGGACTATCACATCGCCATCTCGGGCGGCAACGAGAAGCTCCGCTCCTATTTCTCACTCGGCTACTATGATGAGGATGGCGCCGTGAAAGGCTACAGCTACAACAAATATTCGTTCCGCGCTTCGACCGACTTCCGTCCCGCCAAGTGGATCAGCATCCGCCCCATGGTGACCGGTTCAAAGCGTAAGATCGACGACAAGCAGCGCTCCGTCACCTCAATGTACTCAAGCATGCCTTGGGACAGCCCCTACCTCGAAGACGGCTCACTCGCACCCCACCGCTACTCAGGCTGGTGGAATGCTTCGGCCACCAACCACCTCCTTGACCTCAGCTACGGCAACTATGGCCAGAGCAACAACTACGAGTTCAACGGCAGCTTCGACTTCGACATCTACTTCACCGACTGGCTCACCTTCTCGAGCGTCAACTCCTACCGCTACAACACCTATCGCTACCACGCTTACACCGATCCCCGCTCAAGCAGCGGCGAAGGCGTTGAAGGCCGCATCAGCGAGAACTCCCAGAGCTGGACACGCAAGTCGACCAACCAGAAGCTCCTTATCAACAAGACCTTCGGCGACAAGCACAAACTCAACGGCCTTATCGCCTACGAGTATCGCGACTACACCTACAACTGGATCCAGGGCGTAGGCACAGGCTTCATCCCCGGTTTCCAGATCCTCAGCGTAACCGCAAAGCCTGAGAGCGTAAGTGGCTCGATCAGCCAGGAGGCAGTAAGCTCCTACTTCACCAAGTGGAACTATATGTACGACAACAAGTACCTCCTCGACGCTTCGTTCCGTCGCGACGGTGCTTCCAACCTCGGTAAGCGCTGGGGCAACCTCTGGAGTGTCAGCGCCGGTTGGGTAATGAACCGCGAGGAGTGGTTCACCGCACAGTGGGTCGACTACCTCAAGCTCCGTGCCTCCTACGGCTCCGTCGGTAACCGTCCTACCAGCCTCTATCCCCAGTATGACCTCTACAGCGTAGGTGTCAAGTACGACGGCTCGGCCGGCGCCCTCATCAGCGTTATCGGTAACAAGGACCTCACCTGGGAGCGTACATTCACCTTCGACGTGGGCTTCGACGCCAACTTCTTCAGCGAGCGTCTGCG
>CAYWWE010000143.1:0-5280 GCA_964461785.1 uncultured Bacteroides sp. | reverse complement strand
AAAAACGGACGTTTAAATGAATCACCCGGAGAGAGCATCAATCTATAGTTAACTTCTGATAACCGACAACAATAACATAACATTAACAAACAAACACAAATCAGATGAGAAAGCTATTTTTCATTATGATGGCAGTCTTGTCATGTGCGTTCGGCGTGATAGCGCAGACGCGCACCGTCAAAGGTACGGTGCTTGACAAGGCCACCAGCGAGCCCCTGATTGGCGCGACAATCACGCCGGTCGGCGGAGGCCAGCCAGCCGGTTCAAACATGGATGGTCAGTTCACCCTCAATCTCCCTGCTTCGGTGACTGAGGTGAAGGTGACCTATCTGGGTTATCTTCCTGTTGTTGCCAAAGTAAAACCCAACATGACCATCGAGATGGAGCCCTCCGCTTCGACTCTCGACGACGTTGTGGTTGTGGCTTACGGCACACAGAAGAAATCTTCTATCACCGGTGCCATCTCCACCGTCAACTCCGAGGAGATCGCCAAGCGTCCCGTGACCTCGGCCACTGCTGCCCTCGAAGGTGTGAGCCCCGGTATCACAGTTACCGGCAACTACGGTTCGCCCGGTGAGCAGCCCACAGTGCTCATCCGCGGTATCGGTACCGTAAACGGTTCTACCGCTCCTCTTTATGTAGTGGACGGCGTGCCCTTCGGCGGTAACATCTCCGACATCAACGCCGATGATATCGAGACCATGTCGGTGCTCAAGGATGCCGCTTCTGCCGCTCTCTACGGTAACCGCGCTTCCAACGGTGTCATCCTCATCACTACCAAGCGCCCCCAGGGTGAGAAGCTCCACCTCAACTTCCGCACCGCACAGGGTTGGTATGAGCGCGCTCTCCCCGAATATGACCGCACAGACTGGCGTCAGTTCATGAACGCTGAGTATCAGAACTATGCCAACGCATATCTCCAGAACCAGAACGGCAAGGTAGGCCGCGATGATCTCTCTAAGATCCACGAATACGTTACTTCCAACATCTTCAATGATCGCCTCTATTCCAACTACTTCACCGAGCGCGATCCGTCTAAGCTCTGGGATCTCAACGGTCAGCTCGTGGCCAACGCCGCTATCCTCCCCGAGGTAGCAGGCGACCTCGACTGGTTTGACCAGGCCATCCGCAAAGGCTACCGTCAGGAATATGTCCTCAACGGTTCAGGCTCTACCTCGCGCAGCGACTACTACTTCTCTCTGAGCTACCTCGCAGAGAACGGCTACATGAAGGACAACAGCTTCGACCGTCTCAACGGCCGCGCCAATATCAACATCAACCCCGTGAAGTGGTTCCGCTCAGGCGTCAACATCAGCGTCAGCCATCAGAAGTATCAGAACACCTCGAATGGTGTGGGCGACGGCTCCTCATCGTTCAACAACCCGTTCTACTTCTGCCGCTATAGCGCTCCTATCTATCCCGTGCACCAGCACTATGTAGAGGACACCACCTATTATGACGAGTCCGGCAACCCCTACACCGTTAAGGCCGGCCAGTGGGTGCTTGATGCCGCAGGTCAGAAGGTATATGACAACGGTTATTACACCGTATATAATCAGCAGGGCGCAACCTACAATGTAAGCACCCGTAACCAGAACACCGACCGCAACATCATCCTCGAGAGTGAGGTCAACAAGAGCTACACTACCCGCAACACGATCAACGGTACTGCCTACGCCGACGTTATCCTTCCCTACGGCTTCACCGCTACCGTGAAGGGCAACCTCAACGCTCGCAGCTCCGACTACTACAAGTACAACTCCGCCCTCATCGGCGACTCTAAGGCCCGCGGTGGTTCACTCACCAAGACCCTCTATACTTATAAGGACTGGTATGGCGCAGAGCAGATCAACTGGAACAAGACCTACAGCGGCCACAACATCCAGGTGCTCCTTGCCCATGAGAACTATGTTCACCAGTATGACTACACCTACGTTGTAAAGGATAAGGAAGCGTTTGCCAACCTTCCCGCCCTCTCCAACTTCTCGGTTATGAACAGCATCGAAGGCTACAGGGCTCTCTACAAATCGGAGTCTTACCTCGGCCGCGTGATGTGGAACTACAAGGATACATACAATGTAGAGGCTTCCTTCCGTCGCGATGGTACCTCACGCTTCGCCAAGAAATCCCGCTGGGGTAACTTCGGCAGCGTCGGCGCCAACTGGATCTTCACCAACGAGCCCTTCATGGAGTCGACCTCCACATGGCTCAACAACGGTAAACTCCGCGTCAACTGGGGTCAGGTAGGTAACGACGCCGGTTCTGGTTACTATGCTTACTACGCTCTGTTCAGCTCCGACACTCACGCAAGCCTTCCCGCCTACTACCTCAGCCAGAACGCTGCCGAGGATCTGCAGTGGGAGACATCCGAGTCATGGGGCATCGCTCTAGAGGCTCTCCTGTTCAACCGCTGGAACATCACTCTCGAATACTTCGACAAGCGCAACAAGGATCTTATCTTTGACGTTTACGCTCCTGTATCGGCCGGCCCGACCAGCACTTCATCGGCCGTTTCGACCACTACCAAGAACCTCGGTACAATCTCCAACCGTGGCTTCGAGATCAACACCGACGTGACCGTGTTCCGCAACCGCGACTGGAAGGTCAACATCGGCGCCAACCTCACCACCATCAAGAACAAGATCATTTCGCTCCCCGCTCAGAACAAGAAGTGGACCAAGCTCGCAGCCGATCCCAGCATGCAGCCTCCGCGCGGTATTGTCAGCGGCAGCCACTTCATCACCGAAGGCCGCAGCCGCTACGAATACTACTACTACCACTGGGCAGGTGTCGACATGATGGACGGTCAGTCGCTCTACGATCCCGACCTTGTAACCTATCACATCACCAAACCTGACGGCACCATCATCGGCGGTAGCTACGAGTGCGACGACGAAGGCAATGCAGTGCTCGATGCCAATGGCCAGAAGATACGCATATCGACCGAGCTCCCTGCTGCTCAGTATCGTGAGATCAACGGCAAGTATTATGTGACAAGCACAAGCTATGCCGGCAAGAGCTGGCGCGGTTCATCGCTCCCGTCTGTCTACGGTGCGTTCAACGCTAACATCGGCTGGAAGGGCTTCACCGTTCAGGCTCTCTTCTCTTACTCGCTCGGCGGTAAGATCTACGATAGCGTATATTCAAGCCTCATGGGTGTAGGTGCATCCCCTGCCAACATGCACGTCGACATCCTCAACTCATGGAACGGCACTCCTGCCGGCATGACCGAGAACTCGCCCAACCGCATCAACCGCGACATCAATCCTGAGATCAACTACCTCAACAACACCAACAACAACGGTGGTAGCGACCGCTGGCTCACAAGCCGTGACTATCTCTGCTTCAAGAACATCAACGTGACCTACTCCATCCCCCGCCGCATTATCCGCAACTGGGGCCTCTCGGGCATGCAGGTCAGCTTCTCGGCTGAGAACCTCCATACATGGGGATCACGCAAGGGTATGAACCCGATGATGAGCATCTCCGGTGGTCAGAGCAACTATCTCGTTCCCGCCCGTGTCTACACCTTCGGTCTTAACGTGAACATCTAAACCAAGCGAACGAAAACAATGAACAAATTCATAAAATATGCACTTTGTGCTGCGCTCCCCCTGACTCTCGCTTCCTGCGCAGAGGACTATCTGGAGACCGCACCGCAGAGCTCGACAACCAAAAACGACCTCTTCAAAGACGTCGAGTCAGCCCAGTATGCCGTCAACGGCCTCGGCCGTCTGATGTCGAAGCAGTATCTCAGCACCCAGGGCTACAACGGTGAGGGCACTGTGTATGCCTATCAGGGCGAGTTCCCCGGCGATGGTGTGCAGAAACTCAGCTACTCCGGCTGGCAGAACATCATCAAGAGCAACTACAATCAGGCCAACAACACCAACGTAGGTGTTACCTGGTATTACTACTACCGCGTCATCGGCAACGCCAACCAGATTCTCGAGAATATCCCCGAAGAGTTCTCATCTGAGGGCACCAAAAAGAACTGGGACTATGTAAAGGCTCAGGCCCTTACATTCCGCGCCTACTCCTACCTGATGCTTGCCCAGACCTTCGGCCGCCGCTGGACCGATCGCAACGGTGAAAGCCGTGGTGTTGTGCTCCGCGTCGACACATCCGACGATCCGATGCCCTGCTCAAGCCTCAAGCAGACTCTCGATCTGGTCTACAGCGACCTTGACGAGGCCATCGCTCTCTTTGAGTCTTGCGGCAAGGAACGTCCCACAGACGTTGACATGCGCTGGATGGCCAACGCCAATGTAGCTCACGCCATTTATTCCCGCGCCGCTCTCGTGCGCAACGACTGGGCAAATGCCGTAAAGCACTCGCCCCTCGCCCGCAAGGGTTACTCGATCATGGGGCCGGAGGAATATATGGCCGGCTTCAACACCGCCAACAAGGAATGGATCTGGGAAGTGTTTGAAGACGATACTCAGCCCATCTACTACTACAGCTTCTACAACTATATGTCGAGCAGCTGCGCAGGTTCAATGTCTCGTACATATCCTTCGCTTATCTCTAAGCAGCTTGTAGATCCTATCGACCCGAGCGACAAGCGCCTCGCCATGTATGCTATTCCGACTATGGAAGAGCTTATCAGCGACAAAGTTTATGATGCTAACGGAAAGTTCCTCGGTGTTTCCGGCTCAGGTCTGGTTAAGTCGGGTGATTTCTACAACCGTGTTAAAAAAGATTTCACCAACAAGGGTCGCCTGTACAACACAACTTATATCGGCTATTACATCGGTACCAAGTTTATCGTTAAGAGCGGTGTAGGCGACGGTTGCATCCCCGTGTTCCGTGTAGCCGAAATGCTCTACAACGAGGCTGAGGCACAGTTCCGTCTCGGCAACGAGGCAGCTGTACGCGAGCTTCTCAACGAGGCCACACAGCCCTATCAGGAGGGTTACAACTGCACCAAGTCGGGTCAGGCTCTCTGGGATGAGCTCGTAGCTCTCCGCAAGTTCGACCTCTGGTCGGAAGGCCATAGCTGGTTTGACCTCAAGCGCTGGGGTGCAAGCATGGTCCGCAAGACATGGGCAGAAGGTGGTAGCTGGGCCGACTATTTCGCCGGCACAGGTGCAACAGGCGGTAACTTCGGTCCTACCGAAAAGAACAACTGGTGCCCGATCATCCCGCAGATGGAGACCAACTACAACAACCTCGTGATTGGTCAGGAGGATCCCAACTGGGCTCCCGGCACCGACTATTGATCCAACCGTCAAAGTCATTCATACAAAGCAGAAGGCAGCCTCCTCGCGGGGCTGCCTT
>CAYWWE010000142.1:0-5289 GCA_964461785.1 uncultured Bacteroides sp. | reverse complement strand
AGCACTGGTCTCCAAAACCAGGTGTCGGGAGTTCGAGCCTCTCAACCTGTGCCAACGAAAATCAGAAATGAAAAAACTGAAACTACTGACGGATATCGAGGAGTCTTATAACGAGCTTCGCTATAAGACTTCGTGGCCAACAAAAGGGCAGCTTATCAAGAGCTCGATTATCGTGCTTATCGCTTCCATCATTATCGCACTGATAATCTGGGTAATGGATGTAGCCATCAACGGTATCATGCACTTTATTTACGGACTCGGTCACTAATCAGCGACCGCGCCCATTTTTTTCGCCGGATTCCTCAAAATATCCCGCAGAACGCAACGCGAAAGTATCAATCCCACTAAAGTATCTACCATTTCATCTTATCAAGACCGACGATGGACGAAACAAAGGATAAACCTGAAGAGAAGAAAGCCTGGTACGTGCTCCGCGCCATCTCCGGCAAGGAAGCAAAAGTAAAGGAAGTCCTCGATGCTGCTATCCGCAACACCGATCTGGGCAAATATGTCTTTCAGGTTCTGATACCGACCGAACGAGTGCTGACGATGCGCAACGGCAAGAAAGTGATCAAGGAGAAGAACCTCTACTCCGGTTATGTTTTTGTCGAGGCAATACTGCATGGCGAAGTGCTTCACGAGCTCCGCAACACCACCAACGTCATCGACTTCCTTCGCGGACGCGACAAGTCGGCTCTCCCCGAGCCCCTTCGCCAGAGCGAGGTGATGAGAATGCTCGGCGCTGCCGACGAGCTCATCGACACCACCGACGACGGATCTAACGACTACATGGTCGGCGAGACCGTAAAGGTCAACTACGGACCTTTCATCGGCTTCACCGGCGAGATCGAGGAGGTGGACCGCGAGAAGAAGAAGCTCAAAGTCATGGTAAAGATTTTTGGCAGAAAAACTCCCCTCGAATTGGAAAACTCCCAGGTAGAGCGAGTATGAATCAGGAGCCCCGGAGCGCGACATCCCGTCGCGATGCGAGGCTCACTTCAAGTTTCACCCCTGCGGCAAGCCGTTTGTGTTACGAGGCGGCATGCCATCAGAAATGAAATCCCGCTCTGGATTCAGTCAACGCATTTCAACCCACCCCCACAAAACAATAAGATTTAACAATGGCTAAAGAAATTGCTGGACAAATCAAATTGCAGATAAAGGGAGGAGCAGCAAACCCCTCGCCTCCAGTTGGTCCCGCCTTAGGCTCCAAGGGTATCAACATCATGGAGTTCTGCAAGCAGTTCAATGCCCGCACTCAGGACAAGGCCGGCAAAGTTCTTCCGGTTGTAATTACATATTACACTGACAAGAGCTTCGATTTTGTCGTTAAGACGCCCCCGGTTGCCATTCAGCTGATGGAAGCGTCCAAGATCAAGAAAGGCTCTGCTCAGCCCAACCGTAACAAGGTTGCCGAGATCACCTGGGAGCAGGTAAAGACAATAGCAGAAGACAAGATGCCCGACCTCAACTGCTTTACGGTAGAGAGCGCTATGCGCATGGTAGCCGGCACGGCTCGCAGCATGGGTATCACCGTTAAGGGTCAATTCCCCGGCAATAACTGATAAACTTCAATTGACATGAGTAAACTGACAAAAAATCAAAAGCTTGCTTTAGAGAAGATTGAAGCCGGGAAATCCTACTCGCTTGCCGAGGCTGCCGAAAAGGTAAAGGAGATCACCTACACCAAGTTTGATGCATCGCTCGATATCGACGTGCGTCTCGGTGTTGACCCCCGCAAGGCCAACCAGATGGTGCGCGGTGTCGTTACCCTTCCCCACGGTACCGGCAAACAGGTAAAGGTTCTTGTGCTCTGCAATCCCGACGCCGAGACCGCTGCCAAGGCAGCCGGCGCCGATTATGTAGGCCTGGAAGAATATATAGAGAAAATCAAGGGCGGCTGGACAGATGTCGACGTGATCATCACTCAGCCTGCTATCATGGGTAAGATCGGTGCCCTCGGCCGTATCCTCGGTCCCCGCGGCCTGATGCCTAACCCCAAGAGCGGCACTGTGACCAACGATGTTGCCAAGGCCGTTGAGGAGGTTAAGAAAGGTAAGATCGACTTCAAGGTCGACAAGAACGGTATCGTTCATTCGTCGATCGGCAAGGTCAGCTTCACCCCCGAGCAGATGCGCGACAACGCCCGCGAGTTTATCAACACCCTGATCAAGCTCAAGCCCGCCACCGCCAAGGGCACATATATCAAGAGCATTTATCTTTCGAGCACGATGAGTCCCGGCGTGAAGGTCGACTCCAAGACAGTTGCCGATTAAGCATTTATCCGAGACACCACACCAACGCTAAAGCATCATCATGAAAAAGGAAGATAAAGGAACGGTAATAGCCCAGATAGCTGAAACCGTTAAACAATATCCGAGCTTCTATCTCGTTGAGACCGCCGGTCTCAATGCTGCGAAGACCTCAGAGCTCCGTCGCGCTTGCTTCAAGGCCGACATCAAGCTGCTTGTGGTGAAAAACACTCTTCTCCACAAAGCTCTCGAAAGCCTTGACGGCGATTACAGCGAGATCTATCCCGCTCTCGCCGGTCCGACTACCCTGATGTGCACTCATGTGGCAAATGCACCTGCCAAGCTCATCAAGGACTTTGTAAAGAAAGACGACAAGCTCCCCCTTCTCAAGGCAGCCTACGTCGAGGAAACCGTTTATCTCGGAGCAGACCAGCTTCCCGCTCTCTGCGCCATCAAGAGCAAGAACGAGCTCATCGCCGACGTTGTCGCACTCCTTCAGTCGCCTGCCAAGAACGTTGTTTCGGCCCTCACTTCGGGCGGCAGCAAGCTGCATGGCATTCTGGAAACTCTCTCGAAGAAAGAGGAGGCATAATAAGGACACCGCTCCCGCAGCCTGACCTCACCCTTCCGAGTCCCCAACCCTCTCTCCGGCTACCCAACCCCCAGTATCACAAAAACAATAAAAAAATTCAAATACAATGGCAGATCTCAAAGCTTTTGCAGAACAATTAGTAAACCTTACCGTTAAGGAAGTTAACGAACTTGCTCAGATCCTTAAGGACGAATACGGCATCGAACCCGCCGCAGCAGCTGTTGCTGTAGCCGCTGGTCCCGCCGCCGCAGGTGAGGCTGTTGAAGAGAAGACTTCGTTTGACGTAGTCCTCAAAGCTCCCGGCGCAAGCAAGCTCGCCGTAGTTAAGCTCGTTAAGGAACTCACCGGTCTCGGCCTCAAGGAGGCTAAGGAGATGGTCGATGGCGCTCCCTCCGTAATCAAGGAAGGTATCGCAAAGGCCGACGCCGAGGGTCTCAAGAAGCAGCTCGAAGAGGCTGGTGCCGAAGTAGAGCTCAAGTAATAGGCCTGACACCCAGACCCATAGGTAAAGTGTCGCCCTCAGGGTTGATACTTTACCTTTTTGTGTATAACTCACTGCGGCAACTGCCGGCGCACGGATCCGACTCAATTTACGATGTCGGTTTTCCGGACGATAGGAGCGTTGCCCGAAAGACTGAAATCAGCGACCGCGCGACGGTCGGAATAATCTTCCGGCCGTCGTCCGCAGCCGCCGATATATGAGTGTCCGGCCAGAGTGATTCCGGCCCGACAGTCTCCTCCCTCCCACCCATTTCCCAATACCCTCTCTTCCTTAGTCTTCTTCCACTTCACCTCCCCTACAATAGATGTCAGTAACAACAGATAAACCCCGCGTTAACTTTGCTTCGGTGAAGAACCCGCTCCCCTACCCCGACTTCCTGGAGGTCCAGCTGCGTTCGTTCAAAGACTTCCTGCAGCTCGACACACCCCCTGAGAAGCGCACAAATGAGGGGTTGTACAAGGTTTTCTCGGAGAACTTCCCCATAGCCGACACACGAAACAACTTCGTGCTCGAATTTCTCGACTACTACATCGACCCGCCCCGCTACACTATCGAAGAGTGTCTGGAGCGCGGCCTGACATATTGTGTCCCTCTCAAGGCCAAGCTCAAACTGTACTGCACCGATCCCGACCATGAGGATTTCGATACTGTAGTCCAGGACGTATATCTGGGCCAGATCCCTTACATGACCGAAAAGGGTACGTTCGTCATCAACGGTGCCGAACGCGTCGTCGTGTCGCAGCTCCACCGTTCTCCCGGTGTGTTTTTCGGCCAGAGCATCCATGCCAACGGCACCAAACTCTACTCGGCCCGCATCATCCCCTTCCGCGGCTCATGGATCGAGTTTGCCACCGACATCAACAATGTGATGTATGCCTACATCGACCGTAAGAAGAAACTCCCCGTGACCACTCTCCTCCGCGCCATCGGCCTGGAGACCGAGAAGGAGATCATCGAGACTTTCGGTCTGGCCGAAGAGGTGAAGGTCAACAAAAAGAATATGAAGGAGGCCATCGGACGCACTCTCGCAGGACGAATCTCGCGCACCTGGGTTCAGGACTATGTCGATGAAGACACCGGCGAGATAAGCCCCGTGGAGCGCACCGAGGTTGTTGTGGAGCGTGAGACCAAGCTCACCGAAGAGGATGTAGAGAAGATCCTCGAAAGCGGCGTCAAGACAGTGCTCCTCCACCGCGAGGATGCCAGCTCGTCGGAGCGCTCGATCATCTTCGAGACCCTCAAGAAAGACCCCACCAACACCGAGCGCGAGGCCATCCAGTATATCTACACCCAGCTGCGCAACGCCGTCGCTCCCGACGACGCCAGCGCCCGCGAGGTGATCACAAACCTGTTCTTCTCGGAGAAGCGCTACGATCTTGGCGACGTAGGCCGCTACCGCATAAATAAGAAACTCGGTCTGGACACCGACCCCGAAGTGCGTGTCCTCACCAAGGAAGATATCATCGCCATCATCAAATACCTCATCGAGCTCATCAACTCGAAGGCCGATGTGGACGATATCGACCACCTGAGCAACCGCCGCGTCCGCACCGTAGGCGAGCAGCTCTGCAACCAGTTCAATGTGGGTCTGGCCCGCATGTCGCGCACCATCCGCGAGCGCATGAATGTACGCGACAACGAAGTCTTCACCCCGATCGACCTCATCAACGCCAAGGCAATCTCGTCGGTCATCAACTCGTTCTTCGGCACCAACGCCCTGAGCCAGTTCATGGACCAGACCAACCCCCTTGCCGAGATGACCCACAAGCGCCGTATGAGTGCCCTCGGCCCCGGCGGTCTGTCGCGTGAGCGCGCAGGCTTCGAGGTGCGCGACGTGCACTACACCCACTACGGCCGTCTCTGCCCTATCGAGACCCCTGAAGGCCCTAACATCGGCCTTATCTCCTCGCTCTGCGTCTACGCTAAGATCAACGACCTCGGCT
>CAYWWE010000141.1:0-5297 GCA_964461785.1 uncultured Bacteroides sp. | reverse complement strand
TCAACTGCAAAGTTAACGAGATTCTTCATTGGATGGTGAAAAAATCACCAATACACACGAAAAAAGGCTCATAGATCGTGTCTATGAACCTTATTTCAGTGATCCGCGTGGGGCTCGAACCCACGACCCCAACATTAAAAGTGTTGTGCTCTACCAGCTGAGCTAGCGAATCATCACAGTGGGGGAAAGGGGGTCTCCGGATCGAGCCTTGAGCCCAAGCATGGAGGTCTTATCCCTTTTGCGCTGCAAAGTTAGGCATTATTTTCGGTCGGTGCAAATTTTAGGATCATTTTCCCGAGATTTTCCCACCTGAACAGGTCATTTTATCCTCACGGACAGATATAGTGCGGCCCCGGCGAGGGACGCCGGGGCCGCGGTATGATGACGGCGCGAGGCCGTCGTCAGGTCATTTCCTGATGGCTCTGATTACCAGTTACCGTTTTCGGTAGAGGTCTTATAGCCAGGAGTCTGCTTGAGAGCAGGGTCTGCACCAAGAAGAGCTACGTTGATAGGCCAGAGTACGAGATGGCTCTGATCAGCGTAGTTGAGAAGGGGCGTATTGGTCTCGATAGCAGGCCAATCAGCAGGATCGTTACCGATAGTGCGAATCTCATACCAATCGGGGTGAGAAGCGAGGTCAAGACCGTAGCCGATGCAACCTTCGGGACGGAAGATAAGATGATCGGCATCGCTGCCGCCCTTAACAATGGTCATACGGCGGAGATCCCACCAGCGCTGACCTTCCTGGAAGAACTCTTTGGTCTTCTCCTGAAGGATAGCAACCTCATTCTGAGCAAACGAACCGGCCTTGTAGCCAAACTTAGCTACGTCCCAGTTGTCGCCATAGGCGCGCTCACGGATCTTGTTGACATAAAGCTCTACGTCGGAATTGCTGCCTTCGTAGTTGGCGATCTCAGCAAGATAGGTGTAAACAAGAGCCAGACGGTAGTAGGTCATGTAGTTGGAGGCAACCATCTGCTGAGTACCGGTGTTGAGCTCACCACGATACTTGGCGATATAGCAACCGGCAAGGTGGTGTGCATCGAAATCAAACTCGGCGATATTGCGGATGTTATTGTTGCGCTCCTCATCGGTCGGGATATAGATAGGCATAAAGATGCTGATACGACTATCCTCGGCATCGAACTGATAGTAGTAAGCATTACGCGACTGCTTCTGGTTCTGGCCGCTCATGCGCTGCATATAGTAGGTGTTGCGGGGACCGAAAGTCGACACATTCTCTGCACCAGCGAGGTAAGAGTATGTGAGACGCGAGCCGGTAGTGGCGGGTGTGATGCCGTCATCGGCAACACACTGCCAGTAGTTACCTACAGAACCACCGACAACGTTATCATACATGATATAGTTGAACCAGTTGTTGGTAGCCTCGGTGATGCTGTAGTATGAGCCGAAGATACGCTCGGTGTTGGGCGCACCGTTGGTGTTAACTGCATCAAGATATTTGGGCATCAGCTTGTAGCCATAGTTATTGGCTACATTGAGGAAATACTGCTTGGCAGTAGCCACATCGGCAGGATTTGCAGCGTGGTTGCCAGTAGCAACCTTGCCGCTCCAGAGATAAACCTCACCTGCGAGCATCTCGGTAGCAGCCTTGCTCCAGTAGATCTGGCCGCCGTTTGCCTTGAATGTCGAGTTGCTGTAGGAAGCGCCGGCATTGAAGTGCTGAAGCGAGAGATCGATATCCTTCTTGATGTTGGCGAGGAACTCCTCGGGAGTAGCCTGAGGCTTGCGGAGAGCAACTTCATCATAGTTACCCTGAATCACTTCGGCATCGTCACGGATCGGACCAGTGCCATACATCTTGTGGATCAAGAAGTTGCAGTATGCACGCATACCGTAAACCATGCCGAGGAGATAGTTACGGCAGTCGGGCGAGAGAGCGTCAGCGCCACGGAGCTCGTCGTAGTAGAGGAATGTGTTGCAGTTCGAGATGATGCCATAGATATTGGCATAATTGGAGAACTGGCAATTCTGCTCGTCGATCTGGTTTTTGATTACATACTGCTCGCGAAGACCTGTACCGTCAAGACCTCCGATCGACCAATAGTAGTCGGTACGGAGCTCACCGGCGTTCTGCATAACGAGGACATCGAGAGTCGAGCGCCACTGGTTCATCATCGCGGTGATGTTGCCGGTGAAGTTGGCTTCTGTCTGCCAGAAGTTACCGGCATCGTATGCGTTGGGGTTCTTGAGGTCGAGTTCGCAAGAGCTGACGCCCACTGCGAGACCGGCGCACGCTACCCCGGCAAAAATGGATAAATATTTTGGTTTCATCGATTTATTCTGAGGATGTGATTAGAATGATACATTAAGACCGAAAATCACATTGAGCGGGAGGTTGTAAGTACCACCGTAGCCTGCTGATGTACCGTTAGTATAGGTTGTGTTGTCGGGAAGCGGGAGAGTGGTCTTCTTGAGGTAACCGAGGTTCTGACCAGTTACGCTGAGGGTGAGACCCTGGCTACGGAACTTGCTGCAGATGTTCTGGGGGAGCTGATAGCTGAGCGAGAGCTCGCGGCAAGCGAGGTAAGCACCGCTCATACCGAGAAGGTCGGATGTACGACACCATGAGTCAGTACCCATGTTGGAAGCGTCGACGAAGCGGGGATACTTGGCGTTGGGGTTCTCAGGAGTCCAGGTGTCCTTGATCTGATCCATGAAGTTGAACGAACCCTGACCACCGCCCATGGCCCATGCAAATGAGCTATCATATACGGTGAAGTCGAAGCCCATGTCGAAACGAGCGTAGAGCGAGAGGCCCTTCCAGCTGAAGGTGGTGTTGAAACCGCCGCTCCAGTGAGGAATACGGTTGCCAAGATCAAACTGGTCGTATGTCTCGATCATGTTATCGCCGTTGCGGTCTTTCCAAACAAGGTCACCGGGGCTGAGGCGAACAGCACCTGCTGTTGAGTAGCCGAGCTCTTTAAGACGAGCGAGACCTGACTCATTAGCGTAGATCAGAACCGAAGCAGGCGATGTGCGTGAGATATCGATATAGTTACCGAGAGCCTCTACATCGGCCCAGCTCTTGAGCATGTGGCTCTTCTTGAAGCCCCAGAGATGGTTGGGCTCCTGACCTTCCTGAAGGCCGCCTACCCATTCCATTTCATTGCCCTTGCCAGTGTAAACCTGGAAAGCATCCTGACGGTTTCTTTCGAGACCGTTGTCGGGGAGCTCAACCACAGTGTTCTTATTGTAGGTGAGGTTGACACCGAATGTCCATGAGAAGTCGCGTGTGCGGAGGATTGTGCCGTTGAGATCCATCTCGACACCCTGGTTGCGGAACTTACCGTTGTTGTTGACCACGGATGAGAAACCGGTTGTCGGGGGAAGAGTCTTGTTGGCATACTTGTCCATTGTCAGACGATTGTAGTAGGTGATGTCGAAGTTAAGACGATTCTGGAGGAAACCGAAGTTGAGGCCGACATCAAAGGTGCGGGTGCGCTCCCAGCGGAGGCCGAGGTTGGGAAGACCGCTGATGCGGAAACCGGTCTGGCCGCCATAGAGATAGCCTGAGTAAGAGCCAAGGAGGGTGTACCAACCGATAACATTGGTATTAACGATACCGTTAAGACCGAACGAACCACGGAGCTTAGCGTAGTTGATGAAGTCGAGGGCGCTGTTTTCAGACCAGAATTTCTCCTTTGAGAATACCCAACCGGCAGATACACCGGGGAAGTTACCCCAACGGTGATCCTGAAGGCGGGAGTAACCGTCGCGACGGAAAGTAACGCCGAGGAGATACTTGTCGTCGTAGTCATAGTCGACACGGGCGAAAGCAGATGCGATAGCATCCTCGAGGATTTGGTTAGAAGCTGAGAGCGAAGAAGCTACGTATGGATTCTGGGTACCGGTGAAAGCATACTGGAGATTACCGAAGTCGTCTGTCGGAGCCTTGTTACCGGATGCCTTGAGATCCTTGTACTGGCGCTTGTAGTATTCCACACCGACCATGGCGTTGAGGTTGTGATACTCAGCAAAGGTGCGGTTGAAGTTGGCCACGAGGTTATAGGTCTGCTCGAAGTAGCGGAGGAAGCTCTTGGAAGTAGCGCGGTTGACATTCTGAGCGCCTGCGGCGTTGCTGTCGCGATCCTTCTGGAATGAGCTTGTGAGCTGCTCGTTGTAGTACCAGTTCATGGTGCCCTTGAGGGTCAGGCCGGGGATGAGAGTGGCGGTAAGAGACTGAACCATCTGGAACTTGTCGCTCTGGTTATCATTTTCCCAACGATCGATCTGATAGTTGAGGTTGAAACCTGCGTAGCCGTAGATAGGATTGCCATCCTCATCGGTGATACGTGAGGTAGGAGGCGCGGATGCGTAGCGGAGGAAGACATATCCATTATCTACGCCCTTAGCGTTGTTGTTCCAGTTAGCACGGGTGAAGTTGAAGGTCGAGTTAGCCTGGAGCCACTGAGCGATCTTGTAGCTACCGTTGAAGGCGAAGTTGTAGCGCGAGTAGAAGGTCGAGGGCAGAGCACCGTCAGCTTTATAGTAACCGAGCGAAGCATAGTAGTTGCCACGGTCGTTACCACCCGAGAAGGTGAGGTTATAATCCTGAGTGGCGGTGCTGGTCTTCATGTTCTCCTTGAGCATATCGGTGTCGCGGAAGAGAATGGTGCGGTTGGTTGTGCCCAGCAGACCATTCAGAGGATCTTCCATCGACTTCCAACCCTTCTCGAGAAGATACTTATTGTCCTCGGTCATTGTGAGGACGTTGAAGTTCTGGTTGGGGTTGAGCTTGGTGTTACCGGTAGAGAAGCCCTGCGAACCGGCATCGAGCATACCGAAGAAGTTGTGGAGCCATGTTGTGCCCGGAACCTCAGGATTGGGGTTAGACGAGTTGTAAAGGCCGCGACGGAACCAGTAGAGGTAGGTCTCGGCATCAGCGTAGGTGTAGCCAGAAGAATAGTTGGTAACACCGTATTTGGCCTGAAGGGTTACACGGCCGTTGCCCTCCTTACCAGACTTGGAGGTGATGAGGATAACGCCGTTAGCAGCACGGGCACCGTAGATAGCGGTAGCGCCGGCATCCTTGAGGATTTCCATCGACTCGATGTCGTTGGGGTTGATATCGGAGAGGCTATTGCGGATCTGGCCGTCGATAACAACGAGTGGTTCGCTGGTACCAGACCAGTTTGTACCACCGCGGACGGTGATTGAGGGAGTAGCGGAGGGATCACCGGTAGTGATGTTTACTTTAACACCCGAAACGGCACCTGCGAGAGCCTGAGCGGGGTTAGCGTTTGCACCGACGGTAAGAGTCTCCTTGCTGACTT
>CAYWWE010000140.1:0-5369 GCA_964461785.1 uncultured Bacteroides sp. | reverse complement strand
ACACCAAGGCGGTCAAGGTCTTTCTGAGTCTTGGGCTCTACTGCGATACCGATAACGGGATCGGGGAACTCCATGGCCTCAAGCACGATGGGATGGTTCTCGTCGCAGAGGGTGTCGCCGGTGCGGATATCCTTGAAGCCCACGCCTGCGCCGATATCGCCGCAACCGATCTTCTCCATCGGGTTCTGCTTGTTGGAGTGCATCTGGAAGAGGCGGCTCACGCGCTCTTTCTTATCCGAACGAGCGTTGAGCACATACGAACCGGCAACGACATCACCCGAGTAAACGCGGAAGAATGTCAGACGGCCAACGTAGGGGTCGGTAGCGATCTTGAATGCGAGAGCGCACATGGGAGCTTCGCTCGAGGGCTCGCGGGTCTCGATCTTGTTGGGATCATCGATGGCGTGACCTTCAACAGCGCCTGAATCGAGAGGGCTGGGAAGATATGCGCATACGCTGTCGAGAAGACACTGCACGCCCTTGTTCTTGAACGAAGAGCCGCAGATCATGGGAACGATCTGCATCGAGAGGGTGCCCTTGCGGAGAGCGCGGCGGATCTCCTCTTCGGTGATGGTGGAGGGATCGTCGAAATATTTCTCCATGAGAGCATCGTCAAACTCGGCTACCTTTTCAAGCATCTTGTCGCGATACTCCTCAGCTTCGGGAAGTAGGTTGGCTGGGATCTCCTCGGCCGAGAAATCGGCGCCCATGGTCTCGTCGTGCCAGAAAAGGGCCTTCATGGTGATCAGGTCAACGACACCCTTGAAAGTCTCCTCGGCACCGATGGGGATCTGGATGGGACAGGGATTTGCACCGAGCACATCCTTGAGCTGGCGGCACACCTCGAAGAAGTTTGCGCCGGAGCGGTCCATCTTGTTCACATAACCGATACGGGGAACGTTATACTTGTCGGCCTGACGCCATACAGTCTCGGACTGAGGCTCAACACCGCCTACAGCGCAGAAGGTGGCAACGGCGCCGTCAAGAATACGGAGCGAGCGCTCTACCTCTACGGTGAAGTCAACGTGTCCCGGGGTGTCAATAAGATTGATCTTGTATTTGTCGCCGTCATACTTCCAGAAAGTGGTTGTGGCGGCCGAAGTGATGGTGATACCACGCTCCTGCTCCTGCTCCATCCAGTCCATGGTAGCAGCGCCGTCGTGTACTTCACCGATCTTGTGGGTAAGACCCGTATAGAACAGAATACGCTCCGATGTGGTGGTTTTACCGGCATCGATATGAGCCATAATGCCTATATTGCGGGTATATTTAAGATGTTCGTCAGATTTAGACATCAGATACTGAGTTAAATGTAAGAGATATGAGGAGGATTAGAAGCGGAAGTGGGCGAAAGCGCGGTTGGCCTCGGCCATCTTGTGCATATCTTCCTTGCGCTTGAATGCGCCGCCCTGGTCATTGAATGCATCTACGATCTCAGCTGCGAGCTTGTCGGCCATGGTCTTGCCGCCGCGCTTGCGGGCGTAGAGGATGAGGTTTTTCATCGAGATCGACTCCTTGCGGTCGGGACGGATCTCGGTAGGCACCTGGAAGGTGGCGCCACCTACGCGGCGGCTCTTAACCTCAACGTTAGGCGTAACGTTTTCGAGGGCTTTTTTCCATATCTCAAGCGCGGTCTGCTCTTCATTGGGGAGCTTGGCCTTCACGGTTTCGAGCGCGCTGTAGAATATTGTGTAGGCAGTGTTCTTCTTGCCGTCATACATGAGATGATTGACGAACTTCGACACGCGGACGTCGTGGAACACAGGATCGGGGAGAACGATCCGTTTTTTTGGTTTTGCCTTTCTCATTGTGAGTAGTCGGTGGGGTGTTTTTGTTTGCTTGGTTGTTGCTTCGTCAGTTATTCTTCAACGGCGCTCTCTCGCGCCATTTACTCAACCTAATGAATCAGCTTTCCAACAAATCAAAAACAAATCGTTGATAAAAATTATTAACTTGTTGATTTTTGATTTGTCCCGGCTGCGGGGAAGGAATGCGGAAGTGGGGTAATGCAGGGCCGGGCAGTGGTAAGAAGGGGTGGATTACTTCTTAGCGGCCTTCGGACGCTTGGCACCGTATTTCGAACGACGCTGTGTGCGATCCTTTACGCCAGATGTATCGAGGGTACCGCGAACGATGTGATAACGAACACCGGGGAGATCCTTGACACGTCCGCCGCGGACGAGCACGATTGAGTGCTCCTGCAGGTTGTGGCCTTCACCGGGGATATAGGAGTTAACCTCCTTGCCGTTGGTCAGACGCACACGAGCAACCTTGCGCATTGCCGAGTTAGGCTTCTTGGGAGTGGTGGTGTAAACACGCACGCACACACCGCGGCGCTGGGGGCAGGAGTCAAGGGCCGGCGACTTGCTCTTATCCTCGAGAGCTACACGTCCCTTTCTTACTAATTGCTGGATGGTTGGCATCTTAGTGGGGTTGGATTGTAATATATTTATTGTTTGTTCGAGTTTTCTATCCACACACATCATGCCGCCTCTACCACATTAACCCTCAGCGGATTAGCGGCATACGAGGCGACCCTCTGTCGTGTTTGCGATGCAAAGATAGCAACTAAATTTCAGATTACCAAATGTTTTTACGTCCTGAAACAATTTTTATTCATTTTATTATTTCGCCGCCTTCGCCCCCTTCATACCACCGGGAATACATCAGATAGTTGCGGGCTATCTTCTCGTTGAGCTCAGCCGACTGAGCGGGGTCAACATTCTTGATGAAGCGGGCGGGAGCGCCACCCCAGAGCTCATGAGGGCCGATCTTGGTGCGCGAAAGGACAACGGATCCGGCCGCAACCAAAGCCCCCTCCCCTACAACAGCATCATCCATCACCACGGCACCCATGCCGATGAGAGCGAGGCGCTCGATATGACATCCGTGAAGAGTCACATTATGGCCGATCGACACGTCATCAGCCACCGTAATGGTCGATTTCTGATAAAGGGTATGGAGCACCGAGCCGTCCTGAATATTCACACGGTTGCCGATGCGGATCGAATTAACGTCGCCACGGAGGACCGTGTTGAACCACAGCGAGCAATCCTCGCCCACTTCAACATCGCCGACCACCGTAGCATTGGCGGCCACAAAAGTATTTCGGCCAATCTTGGGAGTAAAACCCCTCAGAGGAACAATAAGTGCCATATTGATATATTTAATCTTTGAACAAAGTCAGGAGTAACGACTATCAGTCGATAGGTGCGCATTTAGCTTCGAGCCACTCGGCATCCTCCCTATCGAGGAGAGGACGCAGACGCCGATAAACCTCAGCATGATAGGCGTTGATCCACTCCTTTTCACCCTCGTCAAGCATCGCCGGGTCGATAAGCGAGCGATCAAACGGATAGAGCGTCAGCGTCTCGAAACGTAGAAACTTGCCGTAGTCCGGATCCTCAAATGCCTCGACGGTCAGCAGAAGATTCTCGATCCTGATGCCATACTTACCGGCCCGGTAGACGCCCGGCTCGTCGGACGTAACCATCCCGACTGTCAGCGGCTGGGGATTCTCCTGCAGACGGATACTCTGGGGCCCCTCGTGAACATTGAGAAAATGTCCGACGCCGTGGCCGGTACCGTGCAGATAATTTCCGCCTATGCTCCAGAGCGGAATACGGGCAAGGGCATCGAGTTGAGCGCCCCTGGTGCCTTCAGGGAAAACAGCCCTCGCAAGGGCAACATTGCCCTTAAGCACGGCAGTGTAGTCGCGCCGCATCTCGTCAGTTGGCTGCCCGAGAGCAATCGTTCGCGTTATATCGGTAGTACCGTCGAAATAGGAAGCTCCCGAGTCGACAAGAAGAAGACCCTCACGGGCAAGGGTAGCATTGCTCTCGGGAGTAGCCGAATAATGAACGATAGCCCCATGAGGCCCATAGCCGGCGATAGTCTCGAAGCTCAGGTCGAAATAAAGATCCTGACGGGAGCGGAATGAGGTGAGGATCGCGTCGACATCAATCTCAGTCGTGGGTACGCCCGCGGCCAAACGCCTTTCAATCTCCCTGAAACCCTTGACAAGAGCTGCTCCGTCACGCTCCATAGAGGCCCTCGTGCCGGCGATCTGAATTTCATTGCGAGTAGCCTTGGCGAGATTGACAGGCAGCCGCATCTCCACCGCACGGTCTCCGCCCAGCGCATTAGCCATCGCCACAGACACGGACGCAGGATCGATAACGACCCTTTCATCCGCAGGCAGATTGGACAGGAATGCAGCGGCGACATCATACGGAGCCGTAGTCACTCCACAATAGGCGAGATAGGCACGCAGCTCATCGGTCAACTTGCGCTCATCAACGAAAAGCACGGCCAGCGACGAAGACACATATAGATAAGACACCACGACCGGATTGCACTTAACATCAATCGAGCGGATATTGAGCAGCCACGCGATCTGAGCAAGATCGGCAATAAAAGCGGCCTCAGCCCCCGCTTCAGCAATCATCTCACGGAGCGCCGCGATCTTGGACTGAGCAGCTTCGCCGGCATATTTCAGCTCATGAACAAAGACAGGCCCCGAAGGAAGCGACGGACGATCGGCCCACACCTCACCCGGTATATCCGGCACAGCAACGAGCTCGATCCCCGATGCAGCAAGAGCCGAGCTCATCGACGCGAAATCCGACACCGACACAAGCTGGCCATCAATGCCGACCTTGTCGCCGGCCGAGAGATTCGACGCCAGGAGCTGCTCCAGCGATGGAGCAGAAGGCTTTCCGGCCTCCACGACAGATATACCCGTACCCTCAAGTTGCTGCGCAGCCTGAAGCCAGTAGCGCGAATCAGCAATCACCCATGCCCTATTAGCCGTAACAACCAGCGGACCGGCCGAACCCGTAAATCCGCTGAAATATCGTCGCACCTGCCATCGGGCAGCAACATATTCACTTCCGTGAGGATCAGCCTGAGGCACAATAAGCGCCGAAAGCCCATGTTCAGCCATCGCAGCGCGCAAGGCGGCAATCCTGTTCTTGATAATTTCTGATTTATCCATTAGCCTTTGTCAAAAAACTGTCTTTATTAATAATGTGTCGGGCGCTTATAGCACACGTGCCATAGCCCTATCGACAAAGAGTCGACTTTCATCCACAAAGATAGGCAAAAGTTGCCTCTGATGCAAGACCGTCAAAATTGTTCAGTTTTTCTCAAAATTCTACACATCTGTTTCTCAACATATTACGCAATCTGTGAATTTTTATCGCTAAAAAAGTTTGCAGAAATATTTGGTCATATCAAAAAAAGTGCATAACTTTGCATCGCTTTTGAAAGGAAACCCAACAACATCGGACAACTTAGAAAGCAAATCAACTTCGACGCCTCTTTAGCTCAGTTGGCCAGAGCACGTGATTTGTAATCTCGGGGTCGTT
>CAYWWE010000139.1:0-5497 GCA_964461785.1 uncultured Bacteroides sp. | reverse complement strand
CCTGTCATAAATCTGCCCGGGATAGTGAAATCTTCGCCGGTAAAACGGAAATCTTTCTGAAAGAATTGCGGGTTTTCCATGATAACTGAGTCGCCGGTCAGATGCCCGTAACGGACGGTTACGCCTCCCGACCTGAAACCTTTTTCCGGGGCGATCCTGACCTTGAGATCCTTTCCGAGCTTGGCCGGGAAACTGTTGAGTTTAGAGCCGTCGGCTGCCAGAACCTCACCGTTGAGCTGATGATCGTTTATCGAGATATCCTCAGGATGAATATTAAGCATCAGATCGGTGATCGATCCGCCGATGTGAGCAATCCTGTCGCTACCTGCCGGGTCGACATTATCAACATCTACCTTCACGCGCATGCGGTACACTCCGGGTTTCACACCGGCAGGGACCTTGAACGATGGCATTTTCATTGAGTCAGGTCGCGATGCGATAAGATTTCCGAGACTGTTGCGGTTGGTGGCATAAGAGTAAGATGTTATCTCCGAGTTGTCGGCAGGCGATCCATTGTCGTTCAGAAGATATTCAAAGACGCCGTTCTGATCCCAGTCAACATAGACGTATGCATCTGTTGAATTATTGCCTGAATGATCCAGACTCACTGTGATCTCATCGCCGGGCAGGGCGGTGATACAATCGTCAAGTATCTGCCGATAGAGCAGCCGGTCGTTCGTCTGATTGATGTCAAACTTATGTGTTCCGGCAGCCGACTCGATGCTGATGGCTCCGAGATATCCGTAGGCCGAGTCAGGATCGAGAGTCAGGGCGTCTGTGCGCTTGCCTGCTTTCAGCATATAGTTTTCATAATTGATCAGAGGCCTGGGCGAATCATTCACAACGACCGATGCAATATAGAATGGAAAATCCTCGTTGCGGGTGTGGGGACTCTCACATTCGGGAATTAACACCAGACTGTTGACCGACGAGTTTTGAAACCCTTTTACAGCAAAAACAGCGTCGACCCATTGATCCGGGCGGACATGGTTCATGCTCATTTCCCAGAATTGCTCCACCTGATCGCCGTTGGTCGGGAAGTAGCTGCTTCCGCCGATGCCGACAAGCATCACGCGTCCGTCGACAGGACGATACATGACAACGTGGACATATTTGAGATCTGCTGATAACGAAAAAGTATCTTCCAGCTCAATCCGGACTCCGAATGTATTTGATCCGTAGCGTGACCGCTGAGCCCCAAGCACCCTCGCAGGCGTTTCAAAGCCTGACGTTTCCTGCAAGCCGTCAGTGCCAACTATGGCATAGTTGCCTTTCATGCGGCCGTCTCTGAATGGCGACTGATCCCAAGTGTCGTAGATCCCTATCGACCGGTAGCCGGAACCATTGTTGAAGTCTACGGTTGTATAATCACGTGCAGTGACCGGGAGCATCACTCCCGCCAACATCGCGACAAGTGAAAAAACTTTTTTCTTCATTGTAATATTCGATCAGAGGGAGAAATGGTCAGAATGCAGAAACAGTGTGCAGCAGCGGACAGGCTTTAGCATCATTTATCGTGATGCGGACTGCGCGGCAGTCAAATCCGTTGCCATATTCTTCTGTTGAACCGTTGAGCGGAATGATGCGTTTGTAGCCTACAGTCGTGGTAGGAACATTTTCGGCCCTGCGCTCAAATATCTCCCCGTCCTCTGAAGTCTCGATAATGAAATCTTTGATCCTCTGGCCTTTCGGCAGATATTCCTGCAATGCGATATAATGGATGTTCTGGGGCTCATCCCAGCGTAGGGTGATAACCGACGCTATCGTGCTGTCGGAAGGTGCCCAATAAGTGTCCTTATCGCCGTCGGTAAGATTTGATCCTTCGTAATTACGGTTTACGCCCGCACTGCGCGTTTCGCTGACCGAGACTGTCGCATTACGCGCAAGGTCGCTACCTAACCGTTCTTGCAGCCGCTCGCCAAATTGCTTCAGTGTATTGACGTATGTTTCAGGAATCTTACCTGTGCGGTTGGGAGGAATGTTGAGAATGAATGTAGCGTTTCGGCCCACCGTCTCAAGATACATTTTCCAGAGTTGATCGAGGCTCCGCATATCATTGTCGTTTTTCCAGAACCATCCTCCTTTTGTGGCCTTGGCATCGCTCTCGCCAGCCTTCCACAGCCAGGCGTTTTCGTCGCCCTGAGTGCCTGATCCGTAGCTCCAGCAGGTCTCACCTGCCCATCCGGCTTCGTTACCTATCCACCGGGCTTCGCCTCCGAGACCCCACATCACGCAGTCGGGCATCATCTGATGAATACGGTGGCGCAGGTTGGGCATATTGTAGTAAATTGACGAATCAATCTTTCTTACGCCTCCGGTGCCTCCGTAGTAGCCGTCGCCTCCGTTTGCTCCGTCAAACCACATCTCGAACTGATCGGGGCCATACTGGATCATCTCTTCACATTGCTTGACAAAGACGTCCGATACATAGGAGGAGTCGCCGTAATGGATATTATTGCGGTCCCATGGGCTGATGTAAAAGCCATATTTCATGTCGAGATCGCGGGCCGCTTCGCCAAAGTCGCGCGGGATATTGGTCGCCCGTCCGGCCTCGTTTCCGGCATGAGTGATATTATAGTCGGTGGTAGCGGTGGGCCACAGACAGAAACCGTCGTGATGCTTTACCACCGCTATGCCTCCTTTCATACCTGCAGCTTTGATTGCTTCGAGCCACTGCCGCGGATCAGGTTTTTCATCGGGACGGAATGTTGCCGGATCATTGTCGCCGCCTCCCCATTCGAGTCCGGTGAAAGTGTTCATGCCGAAATGGAAAAAGCCGTAGAACTCGGTCTCGTTCCATAGCATCTGGCGTTCAGAAGGGACGGGAAACACCGGCATCGGCTCATTATCAGGGTTGTCGAGCCGCTCATCATTCAGCTTTAACTGAGCCATGCCGTCAAGCGTAATGCCCAGCAGCATGAGCTGTAGGAAAAATCTCCTTGGTTTCACTGTTGTTGCTTGAAAATGGGATTATGCTGTTTTTCGGCTATGACCGAAGAACCGGTCGACTATGAGCGAGATGGCTCCGTCGCCTGTCACATTGCAGGCTGTTCCGAAACTGTCCATCGCGATATAAAGAGCTATCATCAGGGCATTGTCAGCCTCGGTAAAGCCAAGAATCGATGACAGGATGCCCAAAGCGGCCATGATGGCGCCGCCCGGCACACCAGGTGCAGCTACCATTGTGATTCCGAGCATGGCGATAAAGCTGGCATACATCGACAGATCGTAGCTCTGGCCGTGGACCATCATCAGCGCAAGTGAACAGGCCACTATCTTAAGAGTTGATCCTGAGAGATGGATGGTGGCACACAGGGGGACGGTGAAGTCGGCCACATCAGGATCAACACCCATTTTCTTTGCCTGTCGCAGTGTGACGGGGATTGTTGCGGCAGACGAAGAGGTGCCCAGAGCTGTGAAATAGGCCGGGAGCATGGTGATGAGGCATTTGAACGGATTTTTGCGGTCGATGGCCGCTCCAATGATGAACTGGACTACGAGAAGCACTATGTGCATCACGAAGATCACACCGATGACCTTGATGAAATTGAGAAGTATGCCTCCGGCCTCGCCCGTCTCTGTCATGTTGAGGAATATGCCGAAGATATACAGAGGGAGCAGGGGGATGATGACACTATTGATAACCATTATGATCACATCCTTCAGATCCTCCATCACTTTTTTGAGGGCAGAGTCGGGGTTAGTGAATTTGGCTACACACAGTCCGATTGTGAAAGCAAGGACGAGCGATGATGTCACTGTCATCATCGGTGTCATCTCAATCGTGAAATATGGCTCGATGGTGGTTGCGGATTCCGTTGCCGCTATATAATTATCGACATTGATGAGCGACGGGAAAAACGTAACGCTCGTGAAGTAGCTGAAGAATCCGGCGCATATCGTGGCGAGATACGCTATGGCAACGGTAAAGAGCAGCATCTTCCCTGCGCCGCGGCCGATTTCGATAATGGCTGGCGCTACAAGTCCGAGAATGAGCAGCGGGATTATGAATCCGAGGAATTGGCTGAAAATAGCGTTGAATGTGAGGAAAATTCTCACGAGCCATACAGGAAATATATATCCGGCTCCGATACCGAGTGCTATCGCTCCGAAAATTAGAGCAAGGAGGGGAACCTTGTGGGATTTGCCGGTGGATGATGAAGTGTCTGATTGATTCATGGTATAGGGTATTTTCTTAAGGTTGACCGGACGGATGGCGGGGAGCTATGATTTGTGTAACAAAGCAAAAAATTCAGCCCTGAGCGAAGTGTCGGTTTTGAATCGGCCGAGGCTCTCAACCGTCACTGTCTCGGACAGTTCTTTTTCCACACCCCTCATCTTCATGCATAAGTGACTGGCCTCGCATGACACTATGACATCGGGTGATTCAGCAGCCCGGGATATCTCGGCCGCGATTCCGCGCGTGAGGTTTTCCTGCAGTTGAAGACGTCTTGCGTGAAGATTTACCAATCTTCCGAACTTGCTTAGCCCCAGCACTTTGCCTGTAGGGATATATCCGATTGACACTTTGCCGAAGAATGGGAGGATATGGTGCTCGCACATCGAATAAAATTCAATGTCGCGGATGATAACCATTCCGCTGCTGTCGGAAGTGAAGACAGCGCCGTTGACAACCTTTTCGGCATCCATCCTGTAGCCTTCGGTGAGGAAATAAAGTGCTCGGGCTGCCCTGCGGGGGGTCTTCAGGAGGCCTTCGCGCTCAGGATCCTCGCCCAGCAGGCGTATGATAGCTTCGAAATGGGATGCTATTTCGTCGATGGTAGTGTTTGCCTCTGCGGGGACAATAAAATCTCCTTCGGGTGCTTTGGAAGATTGCATATTGAAATAGTGATGCTCTATGTATGGTTATGGAAATGCTGCAGGTTGGATCCTGCACCCATCTCCGGAATGTACGGGAACTCAGTCGACGTGATTGATATTGTCTCTGACTACACGGATTTCTTTTGCGGTGCGGGGGAAAGCAGTGCGAAGATCTTCGGCTGCTGCGGCTGCCTCGGCCTGAGTCTTGAAATCGCCTACGCGCAGACGCCAGTAGGGTGAGTTGTATGTAACGTAGGTCCTCAGCTCCGGGAAACGTGAGCTTATGGCATTGGCCCGGCTTCTGGCGGTAGCTTTGGCGGTAGAGGGATTATTGTCGAGAAAGACCTGAACGCGATAGCCGCTCGACCGCTGGCGCCCGTTATCGCCCGAAAGTCCGGCAGCGGCTTCATCAACCGGGGTGGCCTGACGGACAAGGAGTGCTGTGAGAGCTTGAGGCTGGATTATGATGTTACGCCCGCCCGACATTATTTCGTCGACTATAGTCACCTCGCCTAAGGCGGCGGGGATGGCAGTCAGGAGAGCTGTCGCTGAGATAACAAGGGTCTTGCGAAAGATTTGCATATATCGTGGATTTGACTGTTGCAGTCTGCAAAGTTAAGAAAAAATGCAATTCAGGCTGCAATTATTTCCCCGGATATATCACGGAGGGATGTAA
>CAYWWE010000138.1:0-5578 GCA_964461785.1 uncultured Bacteroides sp. | reverse complement strand
CCAGATAATGGAGGAAAGCGTCCTTTTCGTAGCCTACGTTGACAAAGGCGGCATTGAGTCCCGGCATGAGTTTCTTGACTTTGGCCAGATATATGTCGCCTACCGCGTAGGAGATGTTGCGCGCCTCTTTCTGAAGGGAGACGAGACGGCCGTCTTCAAGAAGTGCTATCGACACTTCCTTTGGCTGAACATCTACAATAAGTTCGCTTTGCATGGATGGGTAGGGGTTTGGGTTGAAATAACGAAAGAACAGAAGCGGCTGCCTTGGTAAGGGAGAGCCGGGCCTGTTCTCCGTATTGGATTGCTTACGCGCGACCGGATGCTGAAAACCCCGATTGCTGGGGTATGCCAGCACCGGCCTGCGCAGGCGTCTGTCAGAGATAAGAGGTCGCCCCGCTTATTTCTTCTTGTGACGGTTCTTTCTCAGGCGCTTTTTGCGCTTGTGAGTAGCCATCTTGTGACCTTTACGTTTTTTTCCGCTGGGCATTGTAGTGGATAATTAGTTATATGATGATTGAGTTTGAATGAAGCGAGAGGATGGGTGGGGGAGAGACTGGGATCAGTCCTTGCTGAGGCTCGTCTTAACCTCTTCGAGGAAAACCTTCGAGGGCTTGAAAGCAGGAATCTGATGCTCGGCGATGGTTATTGTGGTGTTCTTGGAGATGTTGCGGGCAGTCTTCTGGGCGCGGGTCTTAACGATGAAGGAGCCGAAGCCGCGGAGGTAGACATTCTCGCCGTGGGCGAGTGAATCCTTAACTACTTCCATAAACTTCTCTACGGTAGCAAGAACACTGGCACGGTCAATGCCGGTTGACTTGTAGATTTCGTTGACGATGTCAGCTTTAGTCATGGGGTGAAACTTGTTTATGATTTTATTATAATGAATTGACATTTAAATGACTGCGAGGCCTTGGACGGCTTCTCTCAGACAAGCAACTGCAAATATCGGAATTTTTTTCCTTTCAAACATAATTTTGGGCTAATTTTTTGAATGAAACCGTGTTTTGGATCCGCGGGCAATGAAAGTCACTCCTAATAAAAGGATGTGAATGAGTTTTGGAAATCCCGACAAACATAGCTATCTTTGCAGATATTTCGTATCCATCCGAATTTATCAATTCCACTATTTTATACCAATGAAAAAAACAGCCTTAATCATTGCGGCAGGGTTGGCGCTCTCCGCAACATCATGGGCTGCCGCCCCGGGTAATCCCTATGCTCCGGCTCCCGGAGCTCCGGTGCTCGAAGGATTCGAGTATGAGCTCAATCCTGCAGGACCCGACGGCAGCGAGTGGCAGAGTCCGGGCAGGCTTTCGCTCAATAAAGAGCAGCCCAGGGCCACATTCTATCCATTTGCATCGGCTGAGCAGTCGCTCGCCGTGCTCCCCGACAATGCGGCTTATTATAAGTCGCTCGATGGCCCTGACTGGCAGTTCAGATGGGTCGGCAACCCATGGGAACGCGACTCGACATTCCAGACTCCCGGTTTTGACGCCTCGTCATGGGACCGCATAGCCGTGCCGGGATCATGGAATATTCAGGGACTTCAGAAGGATGGATCGCAGAAGTATGGCACTCCCATCTATGTCAACCAGCCCGTGATTTTCTATCACGACCGCAGAGTTGTGGGCGACTGGAAAGAGGGCGTCATGCGCACTCCTCCCGAGAACTGGTCAACGTTCAAGAACCGTAATGAAGTAGGCCAGTATCTGCGTCCGTTTACGGTGCCGGAGTCGTGGAACGGTCGCGAGGTGTATATAGAATTTGACGGTGTTGACTCATTCTTCTATCTCTGGGTCAATGGCAAGTATGTCGGATTCAGCAAGAACTCGCGCAATGCTGCCCGCTTCGACATCACTCCTTATATAAATAAGCCGGGACAGGAGAATATGCTCGCGGTCGAGGTGTATCGTTCGTCGGATGGTTCGTTTCTTGAGGCGCAGGATATGTTCCGTCTGCCCGGTATCTTCCGTTCGGTAGGTATTCTCTCGACTCCCAAGATGCAGATACGCGATCTTGTCGCTATTCCAACCCTGACCAATGACTATCAGGATGCTCATCTGAGTGTGACAGCTTCGCTCCGCAATCTCTCCAATAAGGATTATAAGAATCTTTCGGTGGCGTACACTCTTTATGAGGCTCCCCTCTATGGCGATCCCGATGCTTCGACAAAGCCTTTCATGACCAAGTCTACTGCACCGGTGTCGGTTAAGAGAGGTCTTGAAGATAATGTGGAGCTTACCTTTGATGTTCCCGGCGCCAAGCTGTGGAATATGGAGAAGCCCTACCGCTATGTCCTCGTAGCCCAGCTTAAGGACAACAAGGGCAACGTGCTCGAGACCGTTTCAACCAATGTCGGTTTCCGTCAGGTCGAGATCAAGGAAACTCCTGCCGAGGAAGATGAATTCGGCAAGGCCGGCCGGTACTACTATATCAACGGCAAGCCGGTCAAGCTCCGTGGTGTCAACCGTCACGAAACCTCTCCTGAGTTTGGACACGCTGTCCCGCGTGAACAGATGGAGGAGGAAATCATGATGATGAAGCGTGCGAATATCAATCATATCCGCAATTCTCATTATCCCGAACCCACCTATCTCTATTATCTTGCCGATAAATACGGTATAGCTTTTGAGGATGAAGCCAATCTTGAGAGCCACGAGTATTATTACGGCAAGCAGTCTCTCTCTCATCCTGTTGAATGGCAACCCGCCCATGTTGCCCGCAATATGGAGATGGTCCGCAGTCATGTCAACTATCCTTCAATAGTTATCTGGAGTCTTGGCAACGAGGCCGGTCCTGGCGACAATTTCAAGGCTGCATACGCTGCTATCAAGGAGTTTGACACCTCTCGCCCTGTTCAGTACGAGCGCAACAACAATATTGTCGATATGGGCTCGAACCAGTATCCTAAGGTCGGACTCACTCAGGCTATTGCCTCAGGCGAGCTCGAAGGCACGGTTTATCCCTTCCATATCTCCGAGTATGCCCACTCGATGGGCAATGCCGTAGGCGATCTCAAGCCGATATGGGAAGCCGTAGAGAGTTCCAACTTTATCTGCGGCGGCGCCATCTGGGACTGGATAGACCAGAGTATGTATAACTACGCGCCCGACGGTACCCGCTATCTCGCATACGGTGGCGACTTCGGTGACACGCCCAACGATGGCCAGTTTGTTATGAACGGCCTTATCTTCGGCGATCTCGAACCTAAACCTCAGTATTATGAGGTGAAGCGTGTCTATCAGCCCGTCAGTGTAACTCCTGTAGACATGGAGAAAGGCCAGATAGAGATATTCAATAAAAACTATTACGAGCCACTTACCGAGAATATGTCGTGGAGTCTGCTTCAGGATGGTAAGGAGGTAGCCAAGGGCGATGCGCTCATCGGCCCGAGAATGTATCTCGGCCCCCGCCAGAAGGCTATCTATACCATTCCTTACGATCTCTCCGGTCTTGACGGTGAGCTTATGGTCAATGTCTATTTCACACTGGCCGAGGATAAGCCCTGGGCAAAGAAGGGATATGTCCAGATGGAGGAGCAGCTTCCCGTAAGGGCAGCTTCGCGCACTCTGCCTACGATTTCTTCCGAAGCCGACGGGCATGGCAAGTCGGTGACGATGATAGCCGGTGGCAAGAATGTAAAGGAGGTGAATGATATCGCTTCACCCCTCACTGTCGAGGGCTCCGGCTTCAAGGCAGTGTTCGATAATGCAAACGGCCAGCTTTCGGAACTTGAATATAATGGTCAGGCTATGATCGAGCCCGGAAAGGGCCTCCGCCTCGATGCCTTCCGCGCCTTTGTCAACAACGACAACTGGATTGCCGGCAACTGGTATAACAACGGTCTGCATAACCTTCAGCCGTCGGTTGTCTCTTCCGATGCATATATCAATGCCGAGGGAAATGCCGTGATTTCCTTCAATGTCCGCTATCAGGCTCCGAATGCTGCCCGTCTTGCAACCGGTCATTCCGAGGGTAAGCAGGTGATCAATGAGCTCACTGACACTCCCACGGACTTCGCATTTCTGGTGAATGAGATCTACACCGTTTATCCCGACGGCTCGGTTGAGCTTGAGGCTCAGATCGAAAGCACAAATGCCGCTCTGGTGCTCCCACGCCTTGGCTTCATGCTGAATGTGCCTGAGAAATTCAGTCAGTTCACTTACTATGGCCGTGGTCCTATCGAAAATTACAATGACCGTCGCGAGCAGAACATCGGAATCTATTCCTCGACTGTCGCTGATCAGTTCGTGAATTATGCCAAACCTCAGAATATGGCTAACCACGAAGAGGTGCGTTGGGCAGCGCTCACAGCTCCCGGCAGCAACACCGGACTCGTGGCTATCGGAGCCGAGCCTATGAGTGTAACCGCAATCGCCTATGATGAAGCAGATCTCGTTGCCGCGCCTCATCCTTTTGAGCTCCCGGCGCCCGGGGCAACCCGTTTCCACCTCGATCTGGGCCAGACCGGTTTGGGTGGTACCTCCTGCGGTCAGGCTCCTCCATCGGCTGATCATCGTGTTATGGCTACTGCCCACCGCATGGGTATCCTGCTGCGTCCTGTGACAGCTGTAGCCACCCCCGATAAGCAGGCTATGGTCACCCTTGACGGTGACCGTCCGCTTGGCATCCTGCGTGACTATATGGGTAATGTAACGATCGACGCTCCGGCTGTCGACGGCAAGAATCCAGTGGTCATGATGCGTATTGATGGGGCTAAGAAGGCCGTGGAATATACCGATACTATTCCGATGAAGAATGGTGGTACGGTTGAAGCATGGCTTCGCGACAATCCGCATATCAAGTCGTTTGCTTCGTTTGAAAAGATCGAAAAGGTGCCGACCAAAGTTCATTTCGTCAACTCTGAGGAGCCATGGTATCCTGCCACTGAAGCCCTCGACGGTGATCCCGAATCTTATTGGCACACAATGTATTCGGTTACCGTGGCTCAGTATCCCCACTGGGTTGATCTCGACACCCGTGAGGTTAAGAACATCACAGGTGTGACATATCTGCCGCGTCAGGGCGGTGGCGAGAACGGCGACTTCAAGGACTACGAGGTCTATGTCTCCATGGACGGTAAGGAATGGGGCGAACCCGTAGCGAAAGGAACATTCGAGCGTAACAAGAAGCGCAAGGTGATCCGCTTTGAAAAGCCTGTCAAAGGCCAGTATGTAAGACTTCGCGGACTTAACTCGCAGAACGGTCAGGACTATGGCGGCGCTGCTGAGATTGAGGTTCTTGCTGAATAATCCTGCCGATTAGATACAACTCTATTATAAAGGGCTCCGCTGATCTATCTCAGGTCAGCGGAGCCTTTTTCTCTGTGCGCGTTTAATCTAATTAAGAAGATAGATGTGGGCAGGCTGTAATTTTCTCAGTTCATTCGACTTGATCGCTACCGGCATAAAAATGCATCGTTAATGTCGATTCTTTTGTAGAATTTTGGATATTTCGCAAAATATTTCTAACTTTGCATCGGTTTTGGGAAAGCCTATTGCTAATAATAGGCATATTTCATCCAATCGGTCCTATAGCTCAGTCGGTTAGAGCACCTGACTCATAATCAGGGAGTCCT
>CAYWWE010000137.1:0-5584 GCA_964461785.1 uncultured Bacteroides sp. | reverse complement strand
TCCGATCAGTGGCTCCCCTTCTTCATCGACAACAGTTCCGGAGGCTGTCGTCTTGGCTGGGGAGGATGTCGCATGAGCTGTTTCGCTTGCATGAAGCGTGACCGGGATGGCTGTCGCTCCGAGAGCGAGCCAAGCGGCAACAATTGTTTTACGCATCTTCATGGGTTGAAGTTTAAGGTGATAGATAAATATGTCCTTTGTGAAGGACCGTGATAGATAATGCCGGGGAGAAGACCGGACGGAGACCGATTCAGCCTCGGGGCGAGGAGAGTCGGTTGATTCAGTTATGCAAATTTAATGATATGGTTAGGAAACGCAACCTTTGTTAACGTTTATTAACAGCCGCCGGCTCCTTGATCTCGAGCCTCCGCCGGGGCTCTGTGCCACCCCTTGAGATATGTAAGGCCGAGGGCGAGCAGGGCTCCGGCTATGCACAGGATCGAGAAATGGAGCCCGTAGCCGTTGAGAAATGCTATGGGCGCAAATGTGATCAGGCAGATCTCTACGGGAGCGATGAAGAGATAGGCCAGAGCGTAGGTGTCGAGCGCCTTGCTCCGCATGTCGGGATCGACGATGCGCAGCAGGGCTATGCCCATGGCCATCGTGCCGGTGTACCATCCCCATGTGAACAGGGCCTTCTCAAACCAGTGGTCTCTCAGCATGACCCTCGCCATGAAGATCACATAGCCGAGGGTGGCGACCAACCCGGTGGCAAGCAGGATTGCAAGAGGCGCCAGATACTCCACCACGATCGACAGCTTGATCGAGGCGATGCCGAAGGCCACCAGATAGTCGGTAAACGCTCCGCTCAGGTGGCTCACGGTGCTGTGGCATATATATGAGCTCACTTTGGTGCGGTCGAATATGGCCTTGAAGATGATGCCTACGATAAACGCGCAGCTGAACACCGGCAGCTCGAAGCCCGGCATGAAATGGGCCACGATCTTGCTCAGCCCGTAGCCGCCGGCGGCAATCATGGCTATGATGGTGAGGTTGAATGTGAGCGAGTCGATCGAGATCGACGAGCATGAGCTCGTGCCGATGCTCACCCGCTTGTCGGCCGGCAGCAGGCCGCTGCGCAGCTCCTCGGGCAGATCGGCGTAGGAGGCGAGAAACGAGGTGTGGCCCTTGCGGGTGCCCCATTTCACAATGACCAGCCCTATGATCACCGCTGCCACTATGCCCACCGTCGCAGCCGTCATGGCCAGGGTGAGGATCTCGTCGTAGCCGAGCTGGCTGAAGGCCTGACCTACCGCTGCGGCCGAGCCGTGGCCTCCGCAGTAGCCTGTCGGCATCGTTATGCCGAAGCCGGGGTTGAGGGGCCAGATGCGGTTGAGGAGCAGCAGCCCCAGCAGTCCGCCCAATCCCCACTGGAGGAGCATCCCGGCCTGAGAGTAGGACCACATCACGCCCACGGCGCCGCCCTGACCTTTCTTGACCCCCGACGTAAACGGGAGGCACCCGAAGATAAAAGCTATCAGGATGCCCGCGTAGGTGCCTGTCTGATCCGACAGCGGCAGCCAGCCCAGTCCGTTGGGGCCGAACACGAGCGCCAGAAAACCGGCGATGAGACATGGCGGGATAAAGAGCTTCTGCATCAGCCGCAGCTTGACGCGCATCAGCTTCCCCAGAAGGAGGAGCGCCGAGATTATACCTACGTCGATGAAGAGCGTCCAGGGGGTGAAGTCTGCCATTGTGAGAGTGTTGGATGATTGGAGCTTCAAAGTTACCAAAAAAATCTCTCATTCCCCAGAGAAACGTGAGATTTCCGAATCTCTCTAATTAACAATGATTTTCCGTACTCTCCCAAATAGGTCCTTTTCGATATATATTCCGGTAGGTAAGGTCTCAATAGAGTGAGTCCTAATTTCCCTACCATATAAATCAAAGATTTTTTTGATTTGGGAGTTCTCTTCACTTTCAACCGGCACAATTCCAGTTGATAGTTCGGCTCGATAGCTATTGTGGTCTGGATCTACGAAAATGGTATTTTCGACATCGACCTTCTTGCCTTCATTATCAACAGTAAATATATGACTACCGGGTGATAGAACAGGAGCATTTTTATCACTGAACGCAATCACCCTCAGCTTCCCAGATCCAATATTTGCACAATAGACGGAATGTGTCTTATCCAACCATTCGGATATCTTGAGGTCGTCTGTGCTGATTGAATTCATCAGTATGTCCGTCTGCATAGCTATAAACAGACCCTCATAATTGAATGAGACAGGAAATGCTGTGATATCTGATGAGAGTTCTTTGATGCGGACACCATTGTTATTCGTAAGTATTTTTTCTATTTCTGCTGTGATATCAGCATCATCAAGTAATGGTTCTCCTAATGAGTTTTCATCACAATTAATATTTGCCATTTCGGCAGTTACACCTTCAATATTGTTCCCCTTTAAATATTCAATAAGTATAGCTAGATCAGCGACATCAATATTATAATCTTTATTAATATCTCCGAGCTCAATGTCTTTTACTACCACCTTGATAGTCAATGGACTCAGATTTGGCTGACCAAATTGCAATGTGAGATCATAAGAACTTGACCCCAACCCGTATAGGAATAGATCGAATCCATCTATTTTGATATCCAGTCCGTCTGTAGGAAAAACAGTGAAATCTACCAAAGAATTAGTGCGTTCATTTATCGGAAGTTTTATTTTTTTACTTCCATTCTTAAATACTTCCTGGGATGGTATCGATAAATTGTCAGGTATGACCTCATACACATGGTGCCTCTCCCCTAAAGCCTTGCACACAATAGAGTAATTGTTTGGATGGACATAAACAACCGTCTTTCCGGTTAACCTTAAAGGATCTCCTATGAGAAAATCCTGATGTAACAGAAAGAGAGCATCTAAGTTGTAAAACTCATCAAATGCATAAGGTGATGAATATGTAACCTCATATCTTTCCTCCTTAATATTAATAGCTTCAGGAATTATAATATAGCCCGATTCAGGCATGATGACACTATTAGGAGGATAAGGTGCTACGAAAGCATTTCTTGATTCGTCGATTCCGTACCATACTCCATCGTAATTATTATAAACTTGAATGTCGAAAGGTTTAACACACATGGAGGATCCATTTGAGTCGATGACATCCAAGAAATAGCTTCCGGCAGATAAATCAACGTTTATATTTTGGACAAGATAACGCAGGGTTACATCTGCTGGGAAAGCCTGATTCATATTATGGAGAGTTTGGAGTACATTCCCAATCGAGTCGATGATATTGACATAAAAATTTTCTTTTATATCAACCGATTTTGTGTTTTGGAATAGCAAAATAATATCTTTAGGCAAGCCAGCATAGAAGACACTTTCATTTACGGAGATTATTTTCAGGCCAGTTTTGGAAGGCGGTGTCATTTCCTCACTCTCCAAAACTTTTATTTTTGTCGGTTCCGGATTAACCTTATTTCCCGCATAATCTCTGATTTCAATCTGATACTCTCCTTTCGGTGCATACAATGTCCAATCACAATGCAGTTTAGCACTTTGATTGGCATCAATCACACAACCTAAAGCTATTGATTCAATGATTCTATTATCCCTCACAAGCTGAATAAAGATAGGATTGACATAGTCAATGGAGGATTTGTTTTGTATATCTAGTGTGAGCGAAAGTGTCTTGCCAGAAGCAGTTTCTTCCGGTATTAAAACATTAGTAACCTCCAAGTTATAAGGGATGGATGGACCCGGATTAGTGAAAATCATATTACCATTGGAATCCACCGAAAGAGCAATGTTAGACTGTTCTCCATATCTACATATTCCTCGTTGCCATTCACCATCATTTTCCATATATGCGGGATAAAGAGTATATACACCCGTGGGCAGAGAGGGAATATCAACTTCATAGTGTACCGAAGTCTGATAATTCACTGTTCTACTCCTCAACCCTGGGATATTTACTGTGCCTTTGGATACTGAAGGGAGGAATTTTGAGGATCCATTGGCATCTTCAATCTCAATTCCTAACTTTACACTTAGATCATCAAGGCTATAATTGTAGATAGCCGAAACCCAGAATGAATGTTCGTCTTCCTGATATTTGAATGATCCGACATATGATAATTCTTTGTGCGGCTTACTCCCTTTGTCCGGTTGTATGCCGATAACAGCTGACTGTTCTGAATTATAACCATCGGTATGTCCACCATAGCCACCAGGATTAAGAGCGGAAAGGGCAAAATATCCGTCATTATTTCCCTCCCATCCCCAGTTTATATGAAACAAGCCATCTGGCTCATATCCATCACATACAAAAGCATGACCTACAGTACCTGAAGCCCCTTCATAAAATATAGGCCGCCCATTGACAAGTTCAGAGTAGATGAGTGCTTCCCATGCCTCTCTGGAAAATTGCCTACGTTGCAAATATTGTATGTCTGGATCATAATTTAAATTATCAACAAGCATTCTTAGGATCTTCAGACCCCCAGAGCTACTCTCGTTAGGGCCATAATACATCTCGACACCAATACCACAGGCAAGCATAAGCTCCGCTACAGCCGCTTTTTCCTCGGGATCCGAGTCAATGGAATATGTTTCACGCATCTTGGACCAATCAAAGTTTGCAGCTTCATAATCGAAACTTAATGACTTATCCTCAATCTTATATGACCATTCCCCTTTGCCGTGATCCTTTGGCCAACGATGATAATTGACAATTTGAGCAGTGGCAGTAGCTACGCATCCAGTCACACTTCGACCTATGATGCCTGCACTGACATATTCCGGACATTTATCATTAAATGGTGCAGATTGCCCCCATTTAGTTCTTAGTAGAGGCTCCACGGCCTTCCAACCCTCGTAATTTGATTCTTTACACTGTGGAGTATCAGAGGGATTGGAGCGAAGATAATCAATTTCCTTAGCATACTCTCCCAGCCACCATTTAATATTGTCGGGTGCTGAGGTATAATCAAATGCTCCGCTATCAGATTTGCCTAAGATCAAGCGAGCTTTATCATCCCCTGCAACAATGATAAACCCCTTTCCAGATTCGCGATTAAAAATATAATACTGCGAATCCCCCCCTCGTGATAAGACTGGGGTAAATACAGTTTGGAGATTCTCAGCTGTCTCCTCATCATGATCAGAAATATGCTGTAATGATAAATATTGGCAAGCGATAGATTTCGCCTCCCTTTCAGATAGCTGCCTGGCATGACACTGAAAAGTCCAAATAATTGACAGGGCTATCAATGAGCTATGGATTAAGGATTTAGCAGTAATGACTGACATTTTATGAAATGGTTGAAATGGTAAAGTGTAAACTGGGCTTCCAATGTTTATAATGTGGTAAAATACAGCGCATTATACGCACAGAACGTTGTATTGTAGTTACCTGACTCCAATATAAAGAGTCCTACCGGAATACTCTGTACTTTACAAAGGTACAATAAAATTTTAGATTTTGCTCTGGTTTCGATAGTAAGAATTGATTTTCCTCAATAGCAGACATGTCCGGGAATTCCGGCGAATCGGGCTGGGCTGCGGGATTTGCAACGTTTTTTGAGGGGAATAGGCAAAAAATTAGTAATTTTGCAGCCTATTATGTC
>CAYWWE010000136.1:0-5602 GCA_964461785.1 uncultured Bacteroides sp. | reverse complement strand
CATTGCGGGTATCGGGTACCTGCTTTGCCAGCACAACGATGTTAAGACTCATAAACTTATCAATGATGTGGTTACGTATTATCACATGGATTAGATGCGGAGCGTCGTGGCTATTGCCGGCGTTCCACACCAGTTAAGGCTGCAAAGATAACAAAAAAATATCATTGTGCAGGCAATTATGTGACATAAGTTTATGTGCATTACAATAATGCATCTCCCTCCCGGAGGGGAGAGCAACAGATTGACGAAACCCGAAAAAGTTGCACAAAGCATAAATCGTGTGTGCAGGAATCAGTCAAATGTTAAATATCAGGTCTGTATTTATACTAAAATTGTGATTTGTTAACACTTCTGCTGTGGATAATCCGGCCTGAAAGCAGTAATTTTGCATCGTCAAAAGGAGCTTTTATATCAGCTCTGTTGCAATCACCTATCTATCCTCTACAGATCTATCATGAATAAAATAGCCAAATGGGCATTAGGCGCCCTCTTCTTAGTTGCGGTAGGCATGCCTACTCAAGCGGAAAAGACGCTCCCGATTGCTCCTATTGTCGACGACAACGCCGAAGAACTGTTCAGAATGGAAGGCGAGGATGTCTATATGCCTACTCTCTCCGAGCTTCTTGGTGCTCCGGTCGATGATCTTGGCTTTCTCTCAGGCGCGGAAGATCTTGAGAGCAGTATTGTGGATTATGCCAAGACATTTCTCGGCACCCGTTATCGCAGTGGATCGAAGGGTCCCTCGGCTTTTGACTGCTCGGGCTTCACGAGCTATGTGTTCAAGAACTTTGATTATTCTCTCGGTGCTTCGAGCCGTGCTCAGGCCACTCAGGGCGAGGCGGTGGCTCTCTCCGATGCTCGCCCCGGCGACCTTGTTTTCTTCTCCGGCGCACGAGCCGGCAAGACCGTTGGCCACGTCGGCATAGTTGTTTCGGTAGACGATGACGGGTCAGTGAAGTTTATCCATGCCGCAACATCACGCGGGGTACGCATCGACACATATCCCGACGGTGGTTATTATTCACGCCGCTTCCTGAGCATACGCCGCGTGATCAGCGTGTGATCGCCATTATTCCCTACTTTAATCTGAAAGAGATGCCCCGGCCCTAACGGGTTCATCATAAGAAATACACGAAGATTCCTTGACAGGCAACCGCGCCCCAGCCGACTTAGTCGCAGAGGCGCGGTTGCTCATATTGGATCGTGTTTGGTCTCCTTGCGGGAAGATCCCGGTCAGTCAACGTTGTCCAGACGATGGCCCATGCGGGCCTTCTTGGTGTGGAGATAGCGGAGGTTGTAGGGGGTGGGAGTGGTTTCGATAGGGACATTTTCAACCACTTCGAGCCCGAAGGCTTCAAGGCCCGAGCGCTTGACGGGGTTGTTGGTGATGAGGCGCATCTGCTTCACGCCAAGGCGAGAGAGAATCTGGGCTCCTACGCCATAGTCGCGCTCGTCGGCGCGGTGTCCGAGATGGATGTTGGCGTCGACGGTGTCGAGTCCCTGCTCCTGGAGCTTGTAGGCCTTGATCTTGTCCATAAGGCCTATGCCGCGGCCTTCCTGACTGAGATAGAGGATGATTCCGCGACCCTCTTTCTCAACCATCTCCATAGCTTTGTGGAGCTGTTCGCCGCAATCGCAGCGCTGAGAGGCAAAGATATCGCCTGTGGCGCAGGAGGAGTGGACGCGAAGGAGCACAGGACCGAGCGACTGATCGGCCACATCGCCTTTGATGAGGGCGATATGCTCAAGACCGTTGGCGAGCTGGCGGAAGGGGATGAGGCGGAAGTGGCCATAGGCGGTGGGCATATCAACCTCCTCCCCCTGCTCTACGAGACTCTCGTGGCGCAGGCGGTAGGCTATAAGGTCGGCGATGGAGATGATTTTTAGGCCCCATTGGCGCGCACGCTCCTCGAGCTGAGGCAGGCGGGCCATGGTGCCGTCGGGGTTAAGGATCTCTATGAGGGCGGCGGCGGGACGCAGTCCGGCCAGACGGGCGAGATCTACACCTGCCTCAGTATGTCCCGGACGACGGAGGACGCCCTCGTCCTGAGCGTAGAGCGGATGGACATGTCCGGGCCTGCCGAAGGTGGCTGGGGTAGAGGCCGGATCGGCCAGGGCGCGGAGAGTGGCGGCGCGGTCGTGGACGCTGACACCGGTAGTGCAGCCCTCGAGTTTGTCGACGGTGATGGTAAACGGGGTGCCGAGCATCGAAGTGTTGTCTTCAACCTGATGGCTCAGGCCGAGCTCACGGCAGCGCGAGATGGTGATTGGGGCGCAGAGCTCGCCTCGGGCGTTGGTCACCATGAAGTTGACGTGCTCGGGGGTGACGAGCTCGGCGGCCATGATGAGATCGCCTTCATTCTCGCGGTTTTCATCGTCTACAACGATCACGAACTTACCTTGGCGGAAGTCTTCAATGGCTTCTTCTATTGTGTTCATAATATATCGGTATCTAATTGTTTTTCAGATTCGGGGGTGGGGGTAGGAGATGAGATCAGGGCAGCAAGCCTGTCGGCAACGGACGCAATATCCTGAAGCTCCTTACCGAGGCGTTTGAAGTCAAAAAGGGCTATGAGATAGAGGGGTAGGCCGATGGGAAAGAGGATCGCACCGGTCAGCGACAGGATGCGGCGGCTGTCTGACGGATCATAGATCCATCGCCACGCCACGACGGGCATTCTGTTGAGCTGTGCTATGATATCCTGCCGGGGTGAGTCGCCCATGTATTCGACGGCCGATTCGACCTGCGCGCGTAACGAGCTGAATGCAACGTGTGACACCATATCTCCGCGCCAGTACCGGAGGTAGCCGCGGTTTTTGCTCATGTTGGCATAAAGGGTGCGTGCGCTTCCGGCCACTTCGGCAAGCATTGTGAGGGCTTTGTCGGCAACGACATCGTTGATCCGCACCTCCTTGAGCTGAATGTTGCGCTTGTCGCGCAGACCTATGAGCGACCGGAAGAAGGAGCGGTAGGCATCCATATTGAACACGGCTGAGTCGTGGACAGCTTTATAGGTGAGGAACACACCGAGCGGGAGCAGTACGGCTGCGCTCAGCCACATTCCCTGCCACACCTCAACCTTGCCGTCGCGGGCCATCTTGTAGCCCGTGTTGTCGATGATGTAATAGACAATGAACAGGAACACGCTGATGACGAGCGGCATGCCGAGACCACCCTTGCGGATGATGGCTCCGAGCGGTGCGCCGATAAAGAAGAAGATGATGCAGGCAAACGAGAGGGTGAATTTCTTCTGAAGCTCGATGGCGTGGCGGCGGATCACCCGGCGGTTGTCGTCGATGGTAAGACCGCGGAACTGATATTCGCTCTGATAGCGATGAGCCTTGTTGAGGGCCTGATTAAGGTAGGCAATAGCCCGGCCTGACGTTGATGCGCGGAAAATCGAGTCGACGTTGAGCGGACGATCCATCGCCACCTCGCGCAACACCGGTTGAGCCCCGACTTCAGGGACCGATGGACCGGCAATATCTTCAGGATTATCCTCCTGCCGGGGGGCGGCGCTGACGTTTCCCACTCCGAGATAGGGGGTAGACCGCAACTCGGCGCTGTTGGTCACACCCACCGAGTCAATGCGGTGCGTGACAGAATCGATCGTGGCCTGAAGCTGCGCTATGTTCTTGCCCACATACTGATTGCGCATTCCGTCTTCGTCCATGCGGTTGAAGTTGGCGTCAAACGAGAGCAGGATCTCCTTGAAGTCAAACGACTCACGGCGGTAGGGGGTGCTCCCGGCAGCTGTGGCGGCTTGCTGGTCGCTCAGATTCTCAAACTGTTCGCCCTGCCATAGGGTGAGGTAGAGATGGGTGCGGTCGGCGGCGGAGACGAGTTTGCCGGAGTCGGCCAGGATTACGCGGGCATTGTCAAATCCGGCGCTCATGTCGTAGATCATCACGTCGTAGAGCGTGCCGGTCTCGCGGTTTTTACTGTCGACATATAGGTTGATGCCCGGGATCTGATCGTAGAACACCCCTTCGGGGATCTCAAGCTCCGGACTCTTCTGTCGCATCGAGTAGAGCAGAGTCCACATCTTGGTCTGCGCTATCGGCAACACATCGTTCTGGAAGAAGAAAGCGCCTATGGAGATGGCCACTATGAGGATAATAAGCGGCTTCATTATGTTGATCAGCGACACTCCCGCGGCTTTCATCGCAGTGAGCTCGAAGTTTTCCCCGAGGTTGCCGAAGGTCATCAGCGACGCAAGCAGGATTGCGAGCGGCAGGGCCATGGGGATCATGGTCAGGGCCGCGTAGAAAAAGAGCTCGGCCAGCACCTCGAAGCTAAGACCTTTACCCACGAGATCGTTGATATATTTCCACAGAAACTGCATCAGCACGATAAAGAGGCAGATGAAGAAGGTCATCACCAGCAGGGGGGTGAAGCTCCTCAGCATGAACAGGTGTAGACGTTTGATCATTGCTGGCTGAGGACGGCGCGGTTGGAGCAGCGGCGGAATGGATCGGCCACCCAGCCCCACTTGTTAAAATATCTGATCATATTCACTATATGGATCCCGAGCATACGCGCCGAGCGGTAGGAGGCTGCTGCATGATCATGAATGGCCTCGAAGCGCGGCGAGTAGACAACTTTCCATCGTTCGGAGGCGGCTATGCGGCGGCTCAGGTCAATATCTTCGGGATACATGAAAAATCGTTCGTCGAAAAGGCCACACTCACGCAGAGTCTCTGCGCGGAGCAGCATGAAACTGCCCTGGACGTAGGCTGCCTCTATCTCCCGGTCGCGGCACAGGCTTTTGAGCTCATATTTTCTGAGCCGTCTGCCAAAGAGCCGGCGGGGCAGGAAGCGGCGGGCGATAAGATCGAGAGGGGAGGGGAGGAGCCTGACTGTGTACTGGTCGATGCCCGACGGATAGCGCAGCCGTGGGTGGAGAAGACCTATCTCCGGGCGGCTGTCCATGAAAGAAACGGCGCGGGTCGTCATGGCCGGATCAAATCTCACGTCGGCATTAACCACGAGATGATAGTCAGCGCCCGAGGCCAGAGCCTCGCGGATGGCGATGTTGTGTCCCCCGCCGTAGCCAATGTTTTCCGAGCCTATATATATAATGTGTGGGCCGAATGATCGGCAGTGCTCGGCCATCGCAGCCTCAGAGGCATTGTCGACGATCCATATCCTCTCGGCTCCGGCGAGCGACGCGATTGCTGCGTCGAGGTCGGCGAAAGGAGTGTGATAGGTGACTATGGAGGCGGTGAGTCGACTCATGTGGCTGCTGATTGATTGCAGGCAAAGCAGATTTATACATTCTTTGCCCCGGCAAAGTTACAATTATTTGCCGACCTTAGCAAACCACCCCGCATTATTCCGCTGATATGGACGCTCCGATGCGGCAAAATAAATTTTTTTCAAAAAAAGTTGCTCCAAAATTTGGAACGTATAGGGAAAAGTGCGTAACTTTGCAACGTCAAAAGGAAAGGGACAGCGGTTCTGACAAATCCTGAGACAATGAAATGGCGATTTAGTGTAGTGGCCTAGCACGCCACCCTCTCAAGGTGGAGACTCGGGTTCGATTCCCGAATTCGCTACAAAGGAGCTGACTCAAACGGGTCGGCTCTTTTTGTGTTTGTC
>CAYWWE010000135.1:0-5657 GCA_964461785.1 uncultured Bacteroides sp. | reverse complement strand
ACTATCGCGGCAATGTAAAGGAGCTCGCCAAGATCCGCTCAACAATCGACTCCGTGGCCAATGACAAGGATGTCACCGTAAGGCTCATCACCATCAAGGGCTACGCCTCGCCCGAAGGCTCCTACGCCAACAACGTCCGTCTGGCCCGAGGCCGCACCGAGGCTCTCAAGAACTATGTCATGGATCTCTACCGCTTCCCGGCATCGCTGTTTCAGACAGCCTACGAGCCCGAAGACTGGGAGGGGCTGATCAACTGGCTTCGCGACAATGATATAGCCTACCGCAACCAGATCATAGCGATAGCCTCCGACACCTCAATCGAGCCCGATCCCCGCGATCAGAAGATCCGCGCCGACTTCCCGAAAGAATACGCCTGGCTCCTGGCCAACGTCTATCCGGCCCTGCGCCACTCCGACTATACCATCGACTTCGACATCCGCTCATTCACCGACGTCGACGAGATCAAGCGCCTCATCGAGACCGCACCTCAGAAGCTGAGCCTCAACGAATTCTATCTCGCCGCCCAGACCTACGAGCCCGGCAGCGAGCCCTACAACCGCATCTTCGACACCGCCGTGCGCATGTATCCCGACAGCGAGATTGCTAACCTCAACGCCGCCAACGCCGCCATGAGCCGCCGCGACCTCACATCGGCAGCACGCTTCCTCGCCAAAGCCGGCGACAGCCCCGAAGCCACCTACGCCCGAGGCATCCTCGCCGCCCTTGAAGGCGACAACACCACCGCCCTCGACCTCTTCCGCCAGGCCGCACGCCTGCGTGTGAGCGACGCCCCCGCCGCCATCGAGCAGATCGAGCGCATAATCCGCCTCACTAATAATAATTAGACTAATTAGTCTTATTAGTCCAATAAACCTCCAAAAGCTAACAATAAACAAAACATCATAAAACTCACAGACAAATGAAGCATTTAGCCAGATATGCAGCGATCGCCGCAGTGGTTGGTCTATGTGCCTGCTCCGACGACACCCCGAAGAACACCGCTCCCGTTCCCGAAGAAGGTATCCCTGTCCGCATAGCCCTCTCCTTCCCCAAGGCAAGCCGAAGCCATACGGTTGATCCTGACGATAATACTAATTCAAACTCAGGCTATGAAATCGGTCAGACCTTCGAGAACCATGTAGGCTCGATCCTCGTTGTGCTCGCCTCCTCCAAGAGCACAAGCGAGCCTATGGTATATGATTTCATAGCCGCAGGTCAGGCCGACGCTCCCACCTCCTCCGATACAGACGCTGAGACCGGCAAGACCGTCCATACCGTTCGCTTCCGCTCTCAGGCGCTGGTTGATTATGTGGCTGAGAATGGTGGAGCTACCGAGAAAGGAGCCCCGGTTTATGTCTTCGCCTATTGCAACCCGACAAACGCCTTGGCCACCCGTGTGGCAGGACTTGGATATGGCCAGTCTTTCGTGGATCTCGCGATGACCTCCGAGGCTGTCCCCGCTGATGTGATCTCAACATCCAATCAAGTTGTTGAGGATGTCTCTTCCATCTGGACACCTGACCAGTTCCTTATGACAAACCGCACAGTACCTGCTCCAACCTATGTCACCACAGAGGCTATCCTCAAATCATCCGTAAACAATCCCGTTGATCTCGGCACGGTCGAGGTGCATCGCGCAGCAGCACGCTTTGACTTCAAGGAAAAAGCCGCCGACGAGGAAAACAACCTCCTCGCTAACCAATATGCCATAACCAACATCGGCACCAGCGATGTGGCCGGATATGTGACCCTCAACGGCATGGCTCTCTTCAATATATCCAAGTCGTTCTATGCGCTCGAACATCTCTCGACCATGCCTGATTGGACTCCGGAGTATATCTGCGTGCGCGAATGGCCATACGAGCCCACCGCATCCAACAATGGCCTCCCCTCGCAGCACACTTCTTGGGTTGCCAGCACCGGTTACCGCTATAAGGAGAACTATGGCGGCGCTAACGTGTCGGCTTATTTTACCAACGCAACATCAGCTGAAAACTTCAATCCCGCCGATCTCACCTACGATCCCTTCCCCTCGACAAATCCTGACAATGACGAGCACTGGACTCCCGGCACTCCCGGCTATTATATCTGGCGCTATTGCACCGAAAACACCATCCCCGATGTGGCAAATCCTGAGACCGGCAAGCCCGATGTAGGCAATCAGAAACACGGCATCACAACCGGCGTGATCTTCCGCGGAACTCTCTCCGGTGCCGAAGGATCACATCTCGCTGAGATGCTTGATGGCGAGGAGCCTGTCTATATGTTTGACAATGTCTTCTATAGCATTCAGGGCCTCGTGGCTGCATACAATGAGAATCAAAACACCAGCCTCGCCCGCTACTTCAAGCAGATGGCTCTGGCCGATGCCAACAAAGGCGTAATCACTTTCAACGACGACCAAACCGTAGCGACCCTCACGCCCGGCCAGCAGTTTACCGCAACGGTCAAAGACGGCATAACCATCTACCGCCCGGATGACGATGGTAATTACAACGTCTACTATTACTACTACAACCGCCACAACGACAACCTCAACAACATCCTGATGCATGTGATGGAATTTGCCGTGGTGCGCAACAACGTCTACAAACTCACCGTCGAGACCGTCAACGAGTTCGGCCACCCCGGCAACACTCCCGACGATCCGGAGCCCGAAGATCCGAAAGATCCCGACGAAGCACCCAAGACATACTTCAAGGTCAATGTTACGGTTGTGCCCTGGGTTGTACGCGTCAACAACATCAATCTCTAATTGTCAAACCCGCGGAAAACATCCGAGATGAACCTGACAAAACTATCAATACGCAAATCAATCGTAGGCGCGGCGCTCATCGCCGCGTCTATGACAGGTTTGTCATCCTGCGATTCCGTCATTTACGACGATCTGCCCCCCTGCGGCGTCGACCTGCGCTTTACCTACACCTACAATATGCTGTATGCTAATGCGTTTCCCTCTAAAGTCGACTGCCTGTCGGTGCTGATCTACGACAGCGATGGCAACCTTGTGGCGACACGCAGCGGAATTCCCCGCGACAGCCTCGCCGACGAGAACTGGCGCATGAGGATCCTGCCCGATCCCACTCATGAATTCGACCGTCTACAAGCCGGCACATATACCGTCAAGGCCTACGGCGGAATGGACGGATCCGAGACTTCGTTTCACTTCACCGGATCCAACTCCACAGCCACCGGCTACAATGTTGAGATGAATCTGCGCAATATCGACGCCGACCCCGGAGTCAACCTCCATCCGCTCTATTTCGGAGAATCGACCTTCGAGATCAAGCCCAGCAGCGACGATGTGCTCAACCACACCTATACCGTCGACATGATGCGCGACACCCACAACATCCGCGTCCTTCTGCAGCATGTCAGCGGCGAGCCCGTAGACTATCGCGACTTCAACTTCTCGATCACCGGAGCCGATAATGCCGTGTTTGACGCGTCAAACGCCATTATACCCAACCGTCCCTTTACCATCTATCCCTGGACTGTGGGCAACACCGTTCCTCCGACGCTAGACACTCCTCAGCTCGCCTTTGCCGAGTTCTCGACCTCGCGCCTCGACCCTGCGAGCAAGATGCGCCTGCTGATTACCCCCGCCGGCAGCTTGGCCTCATCATCATCCCCGACCATATCCATTCCCCTCATCCCCTATCTCCTCCTGCTCAAGAGCGACGTCTATCAGTCGATGGGCGCGCAGGAATATCTTGACCGCGAGACCGACTGGTCGGTGATCTTCTTCCTCGACAGTAGTAATAACTGGGTGAGCACCCATATCATCGTCAACGATTGGGTTGTACGCCTCAATCACGCCATCGTATGACATTCCGCTTACGCAACATATTTCCCACACTCGCCATAATCCTTGCCGGCGGCATTGTGGCCGGTTGTCAGTCCGACTCCGATCAGGATGAGACACTGGCTCCCGGAACATACTTGCAATTCGCCATCCGCACCGCCGATCTGGCAAACGGAAGCCGCGCCGCCGATTGGGAGACCGACGACACCTACCCCGCAAGCGAAAGCGACGTCCTGACCAACGAGCTGATCCACACGATGCGCGTCATTGTCGTTGACGAAGCTGGCAACGTTGAGCACAATATCTTCCTCGACCAGGCCAAACTCGATCCCGAGAAGCCACAGACGGCCCTGATCAAGACTAACTCCTACAAGGTGAAGCCTGATGAGGAGAAGACGGTCTATCTTATCGGCAACGAGGCGTCGATCATAGCCGACGAGGCCATCGCCCGACTGATCTCCCTCCAGCGGGGCGAGCCGTTTATCCCGGCAGATAAGGCGGCCAACTATATCCTGTCGGCCCCCGGTGATGGAGAGCCATTTTTCGCGGCAAACGCTCTCATCCCCATGACCGAGATCCACAAGATCAAGATCGGCGGTCTGAAATATCAGGAAGAACCCGAGGGATCGGCTCAGAACATCCGTCCCGAGCCCTACCGGTTTACCCTCTTCACCACCCGTGTGGCCACCAAGTTTCAGATCAACTTCGAGGTCAGGGAGTCGGTTGGGTCCAATGGCGAGACCTACGTCCCGGAGGTAAAGAATGTCACCATCAGCAGCATCGGCAACAAGGAATATCTCTTTCCCGACGCCACCTATTCTCCGGCCAAAAAGCCGATATACGAAGCTGACGATCCCTCAGGGGGCGCCGACCGCATGATCATCGATTATGCCGTCCCCTACGGTGTCACCAATCAGCCGTTTATCTTTCCCGATGTGGAGGCCGTCAAGATTCCCGACAGTGAGACCGGTTACCTCTACTCCTGGAGCAACATCTACCTGCCCGAGACCGCTCTCGCCGAGGGTCAGAAATACATCTTCTCGGCCGATGTTGACGGAGTGACCAAGAGCGCCGAGCTCCCCAATCTGCCCAGTCTGCCACGCAACACCTACGTCATCATCAACGTCAACGCAACGACGGCCACAATTCAGGCCACCGTGACCCTGCACCCCTACACCGGCGTATGGCTTGACCCCGATTTCGGTATCAACCGTCCCAAGTTCTGACTGTCAGCGCGGGTCTTCCCCATCACCAATCTATCACCGAGCCCAACATTCTGATAATGAAAAAACGGATTTTCCATATATTCTCACTTCTGCTGCTTCTTGGAGGATTAAGTTCCTGCAAAGATGACCTCGTCCTCAGCCCCAATGAGTATGGCGAAGGTGAGTCAGTGATTTCTGCCCAAATCACTTTCAATCCTCTTACGGGAACATCCCTGTCCCGCGCCACCGGCGGCACACCGGGCGAGGCCATCAAGACCATCAACAATCTCACTGTCCTGCTCTACGACACCGACAATAACCTTGTCGGGCAGCCATTTTATTTCTTCGGCGACGATCTGCCCGAAGCTAAAGACAACACGGCTATTGCTCAGGACGGCGTAGTCAAAGGTGAGCATGGCACTCAGGAAGTCACCTCGTCAGTCACCGTCAACCTTCCCGGTGTAGCGTTCGGCCAATACTACCTCTATGCCGTAGCCAATGTCGACAAGGATCTCCTTGCGCCTGAGGATGTTGCGACGGTCAATGATCTCAAGTCAATGATTTTTGAGTGGCAGACGGACGAGATCGCCGACAACAATCAGATGTTCGGCTACTTCTCGACCGAAAACAAGAGCAAAGGCTTCGAG
>CAYWWE010000134.1:0-5715 GCA_964461785.1 uncultured Bacteroides sp. | reverse complement strand
GGTTATTGCTTGGTTGAGGTGCCTTTGTCGTAGGTGGTTACGGATGTTCCGGCGGGCGGGAGCATGAAGAAGCGGGTGTAGGCATAGCCTCCGAGGTCAAATAGCTCGGCATCGGCTGTCATGCGGCGCTGGAAGTCGGCCCAGTTCTTGCGCTCGGCAGGGGTCCATCCGGCCTCGGCGATGGCAAGGAGACGCGGCAGGGCGAGGTATTCGAGATACTCGGGATCGGAAACGTGCTCGGTCCAGAATGTGCCCTGAACGCCCTGAAGGAGGTTGTCGGAGCCGGGAACGGCGGTTGAGAACGGCACAGTGGTGTAGGTGCGGCGCACGTCGTCAACGCCATAGCCTGCGCCCGGGGGCTCGTTGGCTCCCTGGGTGCGGTTGATGTAGTAGGGTCCCCACGGGGTGTAGATAGCATTGAGGCCGAGGCCGGTAGCTTCAGCCACGGCATTGTCGGCACCTACCCAGCACATGATGGTGGGATCGATGTCGCGGATCAGGTTGCGGTCGGAACCATCGGCGGTGAGAGCCTCGTTCCACACCATGAGCTCGCGGCCGTTGCTCTTGATGAAGTCGGCCATCTCGCGTGTGAAGCGGCTCTGAAGCTCACGATATGAGTTCATGTTTTCGGACTTCACCAGATCCTGACAGGCGGCATTGGCTTCCCATGCGGTGGTGGGACATTCGTCGCCGCCGATATGGATATATTTCGAGGGGAAGATTTCCATCACCTCGGCAAGGATGTCCTTGGCAAACTGCACGGCAGCGGGATCGGCTACGTTAAGCACGTCGGACGACACACCGCCGTCGCTCCATACCTCGCGCTTGGCAGCGGGGTCGGTACTGAACTCGGGATAGGCGCAGAGAGCGGCCACGAAATGACCGGGCATGTCGATTTCGGGAATCACATCGATATGACGCTCAGCGGCGTAGTTGATGATGTCGCGGAGCTCATCCTTGGTGTAGAAATAGGGTCCGTAGGGCTCATCGACCCATGTCTGGGTCTTTGCGTGCATATCGGTGAGGCGCACCCTGGGAGCAGTGGCACCGACGGTGGTGAGCTTCGGATATTTGTCGATCTGAACGCGCCAGCCCTGATCGTCGGTGAGGTGGAAGTGGAATTTGTTGAGCTTGTAGTAGCTCATCATGTCGATCATGCGCTTCACCTCATCCACGGTGAAGAAGTGGCGGCTCACGTCGAGCATGAAGCCACGGTAGCCGAAGCGGGGCTCATCGGCAATAGCGACCAAAGGAAGCGAATAGGTAGCTCCCGTCTCGGCTGCCTTGCCGAGCACCACATTGGGGCCGAGCAGCTTCTTTACTGTCTGGAATGCATAGAACAGGCCTGTGGGAGTAGAGGCACCGATGCTTATGCCGGCGGCTGTCACGTCGAGAGTATATCCCTCGGCGGCCACAGCCGGATTGACGGCCACTGTGATAGTGGCTTTAGCCTTGCCGGTGGTCTTTGCCTTGAGTCCGGTGGCGGCATTGAGTGTGGCGATAAAGTTGTTCACCTCAGCCTTCATCTTCTTGTCAAGACCCTTGACACTGACGGTGAGGCCGGCGGGAAGGGTGAAGCTACCCTCCTCGGCCACGGTTATCGACATGGGGGCCGGGGTAAGGTTAACGAACGGACCTTCGGGAAGCGGCGAGGTTGCTACACTCATCTCCATTGCGGGAGCTTCAGGGATATAGCTATATTTGCCGCCGGTGATCTCCTCGATGGGAAGGCGCTTGTAGACAATCGAGTAGGGATGACCGGGAACTGTGATCTCCTCGTAGAGGAAACCTATAGCGCCGTCGGCCTGCTGGATCATGGTGGAATAAGCCGACAGGGTGTCGCTCACCTGGAAGGAACCCTCCCATCCGGTGGCGAAATCTTCGGGCGAATCATAGTCGGAGGGATCGCGAAGCGACTTGTAGAATATGCCCACATCGCGACGCCCCTTGCTCATGGGAACCGACTGGAGCACCAGATAGCAGTCCTGGGCATTCTCGGTGGAGCGGGCGGGGACAATGAGGATCTCGCCGTTGCAGGCGTTGATGCCGTCGAGTCCGAGATTGGTGTTGACAACGGTGTCCCACTTACCTTCGGCCGTGACGGGGTCGGAGTAGTGGAAGATGTTGTAGTTGCGTCCGCCGCGCATTCCGCGGCCTGCGAGGAGCACCGATCCGTCGGGGAGCTCCTCAGCCTTTGGCTCGTCGCCGTCGACGGGCACAGGAGCGATCATCGGGTCGCCGAGAATGTGCCATGAGTGACCCATATCGTCGGAGTAGAGCACATAGTTGCGCATCGACTTGCCGTTGGTGTGGGCCGAGTTGACGGCATAGAGGCGATAGTGGTCGCCCACCTTTATCTTGCTGCTCTGCATGATGCGGCCCGATCCTATGAACTGGCCGTCGATGCGGCCCTGAGGCACTGTGCCGTCAAACAGACCGTAGATCTCTTCCCAGAGCGAGTAGTCGGGCTCGGTCCAGGTGTCGCCGCCGTCCTTGCTCCACCAGCGGGCCGAAGGCTGCGGGTTGTTGCGACGGGAGCGCCAGAGGTTTTGGCGTCCGCAGCAGGCGAGCATAAAAATTTCGCCGGTCTCGCGGTCGGAAACAATAGCGGCATCGCCGAAGCCGCAGTCGAGGTTGGTTATGGTGTCGCCGGGGGCTCCGGTGCCATGAGCCACGGGGTTGCCGGCAGCGTTAAGAAGCTGGGCGGGTGTGCTCCAGGTAGCGCCGTTGTCGTCGCTGTAGGACATGAGGAGATCGATGCGGCCTCCGCCTATATCCTGCTTGCAGTAGCGGTAGTCAGCGATGGCGATGAGGCGTCCGGCATTGGGGCCGGCGTTGACGCGGGTAAGAGCCGGGATGCGGTAGTCGATGTCGTAGCCGGGAGTACCGTCGAAGCGGAACACGACAGTGCCTTCGGGAACAGCGGCTATTGAGGCTGCACATGCCATGACGAGCATGACAACCGTGAGAAATATTTTTTTCACTCTATTTCGGAATATCAAGGGTTGTTGTTTTTACTTCTTGAGGCTGTAGCGGCCGGCAGTGATCTGCTCAACCGGAAGACGCTTGTAGACAATGTTATAGTAGACCTTCGGAGCGGGCTCCTCTTCATAGAGGAAAGCTATAGCATCGTCGTCCTGAAGAGCCATGGTGGAATAGCCTGATCCGGTGTCGCTCACCTGATAGGCACCGGTCCAGCCGGTGAAGAAATCGGCTGAGCGGTCATAGTCTTTCGGATCGGTGAGGACCTTATAGTAGATACCCACGTTCTCGCGCTTCGGGCCCATCGGCACCGACTGAAGCACAAGGTGATGCTCGGTTCCGTCCTGATTGTCGACAACCGGGAGGATCATTATCTCGCCATTGCAGGCTGTGATGCCTTCCGGATTGTCAAGGTCTGTGAGTATCGACTCATCCCAACGTCCTGTTGCTTTCTCGGGATCGGAGTAGCGGAACACGTTGAAATGGCGGCCACCGCGGCGTCCGCGGCCGGCAAGGAGAACAGATCCGTCGGGAAGCTCCTCAGCCTTGGGCTCGTCGCCGTTGACGGGCACAGGAGCGATCATCGGATCGCCGAGAATGTGCCATGAGCGACCGAGATCGTCGGAGTAGAGCACATAGTTGCGCATGGTGTGGCCGTGGTCGTTCTGAACGGAGTTTACGGCATAGAGGCGGTAATAGTCGCCGGCCTTGATCTTGCTGCTCTGCATGATGCGGCCCGATCCTACAAACTGTCCGTCGATCTTGCCTTCGGGGATGGTGCCGTCAAAGAGGCCATAGATCTCCTCCCAGAGAGTGTAGTCGGGAGCGGTCCAGGTGTCGCCGCCGTCCTTGCTCCACCAGCGGGCCGAAGGCTGGGGATTCTCGCGGGTAGAGCGGAAAAGGTTCTGACGTCCGCAGCAGCCGAGCATGAAAATTTCGCCGGTCTCGCGATCTGAGACAATGGCGGCGTCGCCGAAGCCGCAGTCGAGGTTGGTGATGGTGTCGCCGGGAGCGCCGGTGCCCTGCGCCACGGGATTGCCGTCAGCGTCAAGGAGCTGCGAAGGGGTGCTCCAGGTGGCGCCGTTGTCGTCGCTGTAGGACATGAGGAGATCAATACGGCCTCCGCCTATATCCTGCTTGCAATAGCGATAGTCGGCGATCGCAACGAGACGACCGGCATTGGGGCCGGCGTTGACGCGGGTTATGGCCGGGATGCGGTAGTCGATGTCGTAGCCGGGAGTCTTGTCGAAACGGAACACTACAGTTCCCTCAGGAACTGTCTCATTGTTTGGCGAAACGGCATTCGCGGCTCCGATTGCAAAGAGAGCCGCAGCAGCGATAATAAGATATTTCTTCATTGATCAGGATAGATATTTCTCAGGTAAAAGAATTCAGGGAGGTGGGAGAGAATGAAAAGCAGCGACGGGAGGAGACACGACCGTCGTTGCTTATTATACCGGGAAAAGGACGGCGTAATTACTTCTGCTCGCTCTTGAGGATGTCGCGGATCTCGGTAAGGAGCTGCTCCTCCTTTGTGGGTTCGGGAGCGGGAGCGGGAGCGGCGGCTTCCTCCTCCTTCTTGCGGCGGAGCTGATTCATGAATTTGATCATGATGAAGATACAGAAGGCAACGATGATAAAGTCAACGATGGTCTGGATCCAGGCGCCGTAGTTCATGGTCACTTCGGGCTGAATCACAGTCTCACCCTCCGTGATACCCTTCTGTACCACCCACTTGAGGTCGGTAAAATTCATACCGCCGGTTGCCACACCTACGAGAGGCATGATGATGTCGTCGACAAGAGATGATACAATTTTGCCGAAAGCGGCACCGATGATCACACCGACTGCCATGTCGACAACGTTGCCCTTCATGGCAAAATCCTTAAATTCTTTGAATATTGACATAGGATTACTGAGATTAGGGTTGGAAAGGGTTATAATTATTTTAATTATGCAAATATACCGCTTTTTCACGAACCTCCATAAATCCCCCCGACAAATTAACCAAAAAAACAACATCCGGATCCCCTGACCTGCATGAGCGGCAGGGAGATCCGGCATTGTTTTGACGGTCGGTGACCGGAAATAAGGTCAGGCGAGCTGGGCGGCGATAAATTCGCGCATGGCGGGATAGTTGGCCAGCACGGAGTGGAAGAGCGCGAGCTGATTGTGGGTGCGCACGAGGTTGTGTTCGGGATACTTGATCTTGTAGTATGTGTCGCCGTTGATATAGTCGGTCAGGAAGCGCACGGCCTGCATATAGGGGAAGAGGGCGGCGGCATAGGGCAGATTCTCGATCTCGACGGGGAGGAGGAAGCTCTTGGCGCTCTCCAGATAGCCCTCGGTGAAGGCGCGGAAGATGTCCATGTCAAATTCCACCTTGTCGATGGCAGGATCATCCTCGGCAACCTTGTTGGCACCGGTGCGGAGGAAATCGCCGTAGTCGGAGAATATGTAGGAGGGCATCACGGTGTCGAGGTCGATGACGCAGAGCACGTTGCCGTCCTGATCAAACATCATGTTGTTGACCTTCGTGTCGCAGTGGCACACACGCTTGGGGAGCTTGCCCTCGCGGTGGAGACGCTCGCCGGCGGTCATCTCGTCGGCGTGGCTGAAGATATCGTCGAGCTCGGCCTTTACCTCGGCCACACGGCCCTTGGGATCGGCCTCCACGGCATCGCGGAGCTGCTTGAGACGGAACTCCATGTTGTGGAAGTCGGGGATGCTCTC
>CAYWWE010000133.1:0-5813 GCA_964461785.1 uncultured Bacteroides sp. | reverse complement strand
CCTGCTGACGGACAATGAGAATAATCCGGGGCGGGGGGTTTGGACGTTTCGGGGAAATTGGCTAATTTTGAGCCATGACCGACACATCAACCGATAAGCACGTTTTTGAGATGACAATGCGGGTCCGCGACTACGAGGTCGACTCGCAGGGCATTGTCAATAATGCCATCTATCTACATTACCTCGAACACACCCGCCACGAATTCTGCCGCAATGCCGGAACCACCTTCCGTCAGCTTCAGGAGCAGGGTGTCGACCCAGTGTTGCGCCGCGTGGAGATCGACTACCTCACACCCCTGCGGCTCGGCGAGGAATTTCTCAGCCGCCTCTCGCTCCATCGCCGTGGTGCCCGATTCGTGTTCGCACAGGAAATTTTCCGGCTTCCCGATCTGGCTCAGGTAGTAAAGGCCGAAGCCACGATAGTGTGCCTCGAAGGTGGACGCCTCACCCGGGGCGACATTCTTGCCGAGGCTTTTGCCGAGCAACTGTCATGAGCATCAGGGAGCTGCCCGACGATCTTGTCTTCCGCATGGCCTTTGCCTCACTGCGGGGCATCAACTTTGTCCTTGCCGAGGAATTTCTGCGCAGGCTCGGATCGGAGAAAGCCTTTTTCGAGACTCCCGAGCGCTCACTATCGTCGCTCAACGGCGGAGTGAGGTCAAAACTTTTTGACCGCGCATACCGCGACGACCTGCTCGCCACGGCGCGCAAAGAGCTTGACTTCGTGGCTGCCAACTCAATCGCCACACTATATCACACCGACGACGCCTATCCCAACCGTCTGCGCGAAGCTGAAGATGCCCCGCTGATGCTCTACGGGCTTGGCAATGCCGACCTTAACACACCCATCTCAATCGGTATCGTGGGCACCCGCCACGCCACTGCCTACGGCACCGGGTTTGTCGACAGCCTCATCACAGCCCTTGCACGTAAGCTCACCGTCAAGCCTCTCATAGTTAGCGGACTGGCATTTGGCATAGACATAGCCGCCCACCGCGCCGCCTTGCGCGAAGGCCTCCCGACGATAGCCGTCCTGGCCCACGGCCTCAACACCATCTATCCCGCCCAACACCGGACCACCGCCGTAGAGATAGCCCGCTCGGGCGGTATGCTTCTCACCGACTACCGCAGCTCCGACCCTATACACAAAGGCAACTTCCTGGCACGCAACCGCATAGTTGCCGGCCTGGTCGACTGCCTTATAGTGGTGGAAAGCGCGGCCAAAGGGGGAGCGCTGATAACTGCCCGGATAGCCGACGGATATTCACGCGATGTATTTGCTGTGCCTGGACGACTCGGCGACCGCTACTCGGCCGGGTGCAATCGCCTGATAGCCACTTCGCGCGCTCATCTGATCACAGGAGCCGATGATCTCATCGACTCCATGGGCTGGCCCGTGCGCGACGAGGAACCGGCCCAGCTCGAACTCTTCCCCGAAATCACGCCCGGTGACCAGGCCATTATAGATCTCCTCGCCGAACGCGGCGAAGCCCGCCCCGCCGAAATAGCCATTGCCCTCGGCCTCTCGGTAGGCAAGGTGATGGCCGCCCTGATCGATCTCGAATTCAAAGGCCGCGTCACAGCCTTTCCCGGCGGCCTCTACCGCCCTGCCTGACCCCTCCGATTATCCCGCAATACTGATATGGACTCCACTATAAACCTCTCGCAAAACAACGACTATCGCAGTTGGGTTAAGGAACTTAAACAGCGATACCTCTCCGCTCGTCTGAAAGCCTCGGTTGACGCCAACCGCACATTGCTCGAATATTACTGGAGCTTGGGGCGCGACATAGCCGACCGGCAATATGCTAACACCTACGGCTCCGGATTCTACAAAACTTTGAGCCATGATCTGAGGTCGGAAATGCCTGAAGAGAAAGGATTCTCAGAAAGAAACCTTAGAAATATGTATGACTTCTTTCGTACTTATAATCAGACTATTGAGATTTTGCAGCAAGCTGCTGCAAAATCTGCCTCTCCAAATCAGGCCAAGGCAGCTGACGATTTGCTACGAGAAATCTGTTCTATCCCATGGGATCATCAAAAAACAATCAAAATGATAATGCCTGAGCGGTGGCGAACCATTGCGCGGCAAACGTAGTTAATACTTTATACCACACTCAACTAACCAACTCCTCACGACAGCCATGACTATCCCCCCTTCCGAGCTCATAATCAACCCCGACGGCAGCGTTTTCCACCTCCATCTGCGCCCCGATCAACTCACCGACCGCATCATCCTCGTCGGCGATCCCGGCAGGGTCGACATGGTAGCCTCATTTTTCGACACCCGCACATTTGAAGTCTCATCGCGAGAGTTCCACACCATAGGTGGCACCTACAAGGGCAAGCCCATAATGTGTCTGAGCCACGGAATAGGTCCCGACAATATCGACATCGTGATCAATGAGCTCGACGCTCTGGCCAATATCGACTTCGCCACACGCGAGGTGAAACCCGACCATCGCGCCCTGACCATGGTGCGCATCGGCACCTCAGGTGCCCTCCAGCCCGATCTCAAGATCGGCACCCCGGTGATCGCCGCAAAATCAATCGGCTTCGACGGAGTGCTCAACTACTACGCCGGGCGCAACCGTGTGGCCGATCTCGACTACGAGCGCCAGTTCTGCCGCGATGTTGACTGGAATCCCCTCTGGGCCAAGCCATACGTGGTCGACTCTGATCCCGATCTGGTGGAGCGCATAGGCCGCGACGATATGGTGCGGGGCAACACTATCTCGGCTGTGGGCTTCTACGGACCTCAGGGACGCCGCCTGCGGCTACCTCTGGCATCGCCCGATCTCAACGAGCGCATCGAGGCATTCCGCCGCCCCGACGGGAGCCGCGTCACCAACTACGAGATGGAGTCGGCACCGCTTCAGGGCCTAAGCCTGCTCCTGGGCCACAAGGCCATGACCGTGTGCTCGATCATAGCCAACAGAGTCAACAACGACGCCACGCCCAACTACCGCACCGCCATCCACGACCTCGTGGCCACCGTGCTCGACCGCATCTGACCCTATCGCTCGACGTGGGTAGCTTCCTCGATCGCCTCACGGTCGCGCCGACCGCGGATGATATAGCGGTCGTAGTAGGAGAGCGAGAGAGTGGTGAGCGGAAGCGCTATGATCAGGCCGATGAAGCCCAGCAATGTGCCCCACACCGACAGCGACAGCAGGATCAGCGCCGGATTGAGCCCCATGGCCTTGCCCATGATTTTTGGCGTAAGAATCAGGTCCTGAATAGCCTGCACCACCGCATAGATAGCCATGCACTGCCAGAACAGCACCCAGAAGGGAGCCCCGTCGCCCACGCTGTAGACCAGACACAGCAACACCGTGGGAACGATCGAGATGAGCTGCAGGTAAGGCACCATGTTGAGCACCCCGATAAACAGCCCCAGCACAATCCCCATCGGCAGGCCGACAATCGAGAATCCGATGGCAAAAAGCACGCCCACTATAGCCGCCACAAGAGCCTGACCGCGGAAATACTGGTTCATCGAGTCCTTGATGTCATTGCCGATCTTGAGCGCCATAGGGCGGATGCGGGGCGGAAACATGTGCTTGAAGCCATTGTTGAGCCGGTCGTAGTCGATCATGATAAACACCACATAGAGCGCCACTATACACCAGCTCACAATCGCCGCCACCATGCCGAAGCCACTCGATATGATATCCCACAGGGTGCCGATCGCGCTCTCAACGATAGTGGTTATATCCTTGACAGTCAACATATCCGAGAGCTGACGGAAATCGATCTGGCGGCGCAGGAAGTCCTGGATCGAATCGGGCAGGAAGCTGATCGAGCCCCCCGACGAAGCCGCGTAGGCACGGAAAATGGCCGCCATGCGGTGCATCTCGTCCATTATCATAGGCACCAGGAAATAGCATAGCACCCCGCAGAAAAACATTACCTCAAACAGAGTGACGAAGATCGCCGTCACCCGCCCGCGCAGACGCAGCAGACGCCTGTTGTGCTGCACCAGCGGCTCCATCATGTAGGCGATGAGACACGCCACGAGAAAGGGCAGCAACACATCCTTAAGGATATTTATGAGCCATAACACGGCCACCACAACAGCAAAGGTGAAAAGGATCCTTACGACACGGTCAAACGTATAGGGTCGGGACATACTTGATACAGATTGGTCATTAACGCAGCGAAGTTAGCAACAATTTGGCGAGTTTTCAGTATATTTGCCGAAAAATTAACCGGATGGCCCCCGGCCATCGCCTCAACCAATCTTCACTGCAATAATTAATGGAAAAAGTAAGACAGACCCTCAACGACAAAGGGTGGGCGCGCTGGACAGCTTTGCTGCTTATCGCGTCGATGATGTTTTTCGCCTACATGTTTGTCGACGTAATGTCGCCCCTCAAGTCGCTTCTCGACGAGAAACTCCACTGGGACAGCGCCACCTTCGGCACCTACGCCGCCTCCGAATATTTTCTCAACGTATTCTTTTTCTTCCTGATCTTTGCCGGAATCATCCTCGACAAGATGGGAATCCGCTTCACCGGCGTCCTCTCGGCCTCGATGATGGTGATAGGCGCCGTCATCAAGCTCATCGGCGTCAGCCAGTGGTTTGAGACCACCGGCCTCTGCCAGTGGCTCGACAGCTGGTGGGTCTCCTTCCCCGGCAGCGCCAAGATGGCCTCGTTCGGCTTCATGATCTTCGGTTGCGGCTGCGAGATGGCCGGCACCACCGTCTCCAAGGCAATCGCCAAATGGTTTGAAGGCAAGGAGATGGCCCTGGCAATGGGCGTCGAGATGTCGATAGCCCGCCTCGGCGTGTTTGCCGTGATGTGGATCTCACCGCTCATCTCCAACATGTTTGACCAGTCCATCGTGGCCCCCGTGGCCTTCTGCACCGCCCTCCTCCTCATCGGCCTCATCTCCTACATAGTCTTCACCTTCATGGACACCCGCCTCGACAAGGAGCTTGCCGCCGAAGGCGAAGCCAAGTCGGCCGGCGGCTCCGACGAGGAATTCCACATCTCCGACCTCGGCAAGATCCTGTCGAGCAAGATGTTCTGGCTCGTGGCCATGCTTTGCGTGCTCTACTACAGCGGCATATTCCCCTTCCAGCGCTACGCCCCCAACTATGTCCAGGAAACCCTTCAGGTGAGCGCCGAGACCGCCGCCCGCCTCTTCAGCGTATTCCCCATCCTGGCCATGGTGCTCACCCCCTTCCTCGGAGCCTTCCTCGACTATAAAGGCCACGGAGCCACCATGCTCATCATCGGCGCCGTGATCATGACCGGGTGTCACCTCTGCTTCGCCCTCCTCCTCCCCGCTGTGCCCACCGTTTGGCTCGCCGTCACCCTCATCCTCATCCTCGGCGTCTCCTTCTCCCTCGTTCCAGCCGCTCTTTGGCCCTCCGTGCCCAAGATCATCGACGCCAATATCCTCGGCTCGGCCTACTGCCTTATCTTCTGGATCCAGAACATAGGCCTCTGCCTCGTGCCCCTGCTCATCGGCGAGACCCTCGACGCCACCGGCGGCTACCGCATCCCCATGCTCATCTTCGCATCGTTCGGCGTGCTCGCCATCATCTTCAGCGTATGGCTCAAAGCGCTCAACAGCAAGCACAACTACGGCCTCGAAGCCCCCAACGTTATCCGCGACGAAGCTCCCCTCATGGAGAGCGACGGCATGCAGTGATCATCCTCTTTTCGACATCCCCCGACCCACCGGAAGCATCCCGCTCCCGGTGGGTCTGCTTTTGGTGACCGTAAGCAGCCTCGCGGTGGCATCGCCCCGCCAGGGCTCAATATTCGGGGGTGGGTCGCTCACCCCGCACTCGCCGC
>CAYWWE010000132.1:0-5900 GCA_964461785.1 uncultured Bacteroides sp. | reverse complement strand
TCTGCCCGTCAAGCTCCTCGTGGCCGACAACCGCAGCCTCGCCTTCGTGAAATGGGAAATGGAGATGGCCGGACTGCAGCCACGCGAGACCAACCTCACCAACCCCGACTTCGGCAAGATGGCCGAATCCATCGGATTTCAGGCCGAGACCGTCGACGATCCCGCCGACCTCGAAGCAGCCATGAAGCGATGGCTCGCCGCCCCCGGCCCCGCACTGCTCTCGGTTGTGACCGACACCGATGCCGCCTCGTTCAGCTTCTCCGAAAAGCTCATGGACTCAGCCCATCCCGGCAACCCCCTCAGCAACTTCGCTCCCCTCGGCAGCGTCTGAAGACCCCCTATCAGCGCCGCCGGCCTTTCCTGCTCAGAGCCTTGGTTCGGTCTAAGAGAATCTCGTCCATGTGATCCTTGGCCCACTGAATGAGCTCGTTGATGATGGGAAAGAGTGAGTGTGAGCGCGCCGTGAGGCTGTATTCCACCCGCGGTGGCACTTCAGCAAACACCCTGCGCTCGACAAAGCCATCGGTTTCGAGAGTGCGAAGTGTGAGTATCAGCATTTTCTCCGAAATATCCTTTAGCTCGGCCGCGAGATCCTTGAACCGTAAGGACTCGTGGCCGTTGAGCGTATATAGCACCAGGAGCGTCCACTTGTCGCTGATGCGGTTGAGTATGTTTCGGATCGGGCAGTCGGGATATAGCTCGTTCTTGTTGAAATGGCGTTCCATATATGGGTGATATTCAGTATTATTGCACAAAGGTAAGAAAAGATCTTTAAGTGCGCAACAACGAAATTTAGCGCCGTTAAAGAGTGTTAATAATCATTCTGAGCCCCTCAGATAAGCGCTTTGAAAATCAATATTTCTAACATTGAGGTAAGTAAACTGAAAACTGTGTAAGTGAAAAACGGCCTTAAACATTTAGCCTAATTATTAGGTAATTAAAGTAAAGACCAACACTATAAAACACGACCATTATGAACGATAAAAAAGTAGCACTGATCGGCGCGAGCGGCTTTGTAGGCTCTGCCATTCTCAACGAACTTCTCAACCGCGGCTATCAGGTTGAAGCCCTTGTGCACAACCCCGAAAAGATCAAGATCGAGAGCACGGCCCTCACCGTAAAGAAGGTGGATGTGGCCGACGAAAAGGCTCTTGAAAACGATCTGCGCGGCTATGAGAGCGTGATCAGCGCCTACAATCCCGGTTGGGCCAATCCCGACATCTACGAGGAAACCCTTACCAACTACCCCAAGATCGTCGAGGCCGCCAAGAAGGCCGGTGTGAAGCGCCTTCTCATCGTCGGCGGTGCCGGCACACTCTTTGTCAAGCCCGGCGTGCGCCTCATCGACACCGGCACCCTCCCCGAGGCATGGGTGCCCGGCGTGAAATCGCTTGGCGAATTCTATCTCAACACCCTCATGAACGAAAACGACATCGACTGGGTATTCTTCTCGCCAGCAGGCAATCTGGGCGACATGGGCGCCAAAGGCCCCGGCAAGCGCACCGGTGTGTACCGTCTGGGCAAGGACGACATGATTGTCGACAAGGACGGCAACAGCTTCATCTCCGTCGAGGACTACGCCAAGGCAATGGTCGACGAGCTCGCCGAGCCGGCCCATCACAAAGAACGTTTCACCATCGGATATTGATATTGAGCTATGGACGAGAAATTGCTTGAAGTATTTCACAAGAACAAGGAGGTTGCCTTTGCCACCTCGGTCGACAACACTCCCCATGTGCGCATCTTCCAGATCATGAAGATCGACGCCGAAAACAATTCGATTTATTTCGCCACATCGCCGAAGAAAGAGGTTTATGCGCAGATAAAGGCCAATCCCAACGTGGCTATCCTCGACCTCAAAGGAGCGGAATTTGCCCGCGTCAACGGCACGATCGACCTCGACATCCCCGACGGAGTGCAGCGCGAGATATTCGACACAAACCCGGTGCTTCCACATCTCTACAAAACCTACAAGGATCTGGTGTATATGCGTCTGCCCGCCCGTTCGGCCGACTATTTTGATCTCCGCACCACTCCGCCCACACTCGTTCACTATGATTTCTGAAAAAGAGAGGCTTGATAGGCTGCTCAGGGCTCTCCTGCGGGAGCGCCCTGAGTATGCCCGCATATCCATCCCTGCCTCGGTCGGGGAGAAGCGTAGCCTTCTCCGATCGCTGATGAACGTGCGTATGCCAGCGCCGCTGCCAGCCGACGTGGAGCAGCTTCAGGACGAGGAGCTCCGGGAGCAGAAGCGCGAAAAAGGGGTCGTGACGCTGGAGGAGATCTCCGCATCACCGCTCTATCCTAAGCTCAGGCTGTGGCAGGGCGATATCACGCGACTGGAGGTCGACGCCATTGTCAACGCCGCCAACTCGCAGATGCTGGGCTGCTTCATACCTCTCCACCGCTGCATCGACAACGCCATCCACTCGGCAGCCGGGATGCAGCTCAGGGAGGAGTGTGCCGGGATCATGCATGCCCAGAGCCATGAGGAGCCCACCGGCAAGGCCAAGATTACCAACGGCTATAATCTGCCCGCCAAGTGGGTGATCCACACTGTGGGCCCGATCGTCTACGGCCACTATCCCACGGCAGAGGATTGCCGGTTGCTTGCCGACTGCTACCGCAACTGCATGGCTCTCGCCGACAAAAAAGCCCTCGCCTCGATCGCTTTCTGCTGCATCTCAACCGGCGAGTTCCATTTCCCGCAGGAGAAGGCCGCAGAGATTGCCGTGGCAACAGTGAGGGACTATCTCGGGAGCCATCCCTCTTCGTCGCTCACGGCCATAGTGTTTAATGTATTCAAGGACAAGGATTATTACATCTACAAGGATCTGTTAGGTTATGAGTAGTTTCATCGAAAGAATAAAGATTGCCCATGAGAAACTCGTTGGGGCGGATGCAATAGTGATCGGTGCAGGTGCCGGACTGTCGGCCGCAGCCGGACTCGACTATTCGGGTCCGCAGTTCAAGAAAGATTTCGCCGACTATATTGCGAAATATGGCTTCCCCGACCTCTACTCGTCGAGTTTCCATGAGTTTCCGACCGAGGAGGAGCGCTGGACCCGGTGGGCGCGACACATCAACTATGCCCGCTTCCGCCCAGAGGCATTCCCTCTCTATCGCGAGCTGCTCGGACTGGTAGAGGGACGAAACTACTTCGTTATCACCACCAATGTCGACGCTCAGTTCCGCAAGGCCGGATTCGACCCCGAGAAGATCTTTGAGGTACAGGGCGACTACGGCCTCATGCAGTGTGCCGTGGGCTGCCACCCCAAAGTCTACTCAGACAAGACCACCGTCGAGGAGATCCTGCGCCATTCTCACGACCTTACGGTCGACCGAAAATATGTGCCAGTCTGCCCCGTGTGTGGTGGCAATATGGATGTCCATGTACGCAAGGATCAATTCTTTGTGCAGGATGAGCGCTGGGATGGCGAGGCAATCCGTTACGAGCAGTTCATGACCCGCTATGCCGACAAGGGCAGCATAGTGCTCCTCGAGCTGGGCATAGGCTTCAACACACCGGCTATAATCCGCTTCCCGTTTGAGCAGGTGACCTACCGCAACCCACGGGCCACACTGATACGCCTAAACACCGACTATCCCGAAGGTGCCCGGGAAAACGCCTCGCGCACCATCTCCTTCACCGAAAACATGAGCCGGGTGATTGCCGCCCTAACCGACTACACTTCCTGATCGGCATCCATCATTGATCAAATGGAGTGTCTTTTACAATCCACAGTCCCGCTTTGGTAGAACCCTCACGAATGAGTCGTCCGTCTGCACGTAGTTTATAGACAATCCTTCTTATCCCATCTCTCGTGCTCCCTACCATCTTCGCCGCCTCAGACAAAGTCATGGCAGGATTATCGCGTAGGATCCTAAGCAATTTCTGCGCAGTGGTTTCTTGTGTACTTATTGTGTACCCTTCCTTATTCTCGTGTACTTGTTGTGCACTTATTGTGTACCTTGGTGTACTTCTTGTGTACTCAGGTGTACATTCCTGCACCATAGACACATCATACAACTCCTTCATAGCTGTAACATCCGGTTGGCTCTCTGAATATGGTAGGAGCAAAGTAGTACGGTCAACACCTGTAGAAGAAACCTCAATCTTCGGCGAAGTGTGGTAAACCTTTTCCCACGCCATGAAAATTCCTTGTAAGCCACTCCCTGCCCGCTCACCATATTCTACCAGAGCAAGCATCTTCATGATCACACTATTTCTTGGATCGGACATATTATCATGGAGAGCCTCATTCAAAGAAACACGCATATTGCCCGGATTTGCAAACATGAAACCGTCGATATTTTTCCGGACTACCACACCACGACGCCCATAAAAATCCGCGTTCGACAGCATATTGACCATTGCCTCGCGCACAACCTTGTGTATAGGAGTGTCTTTTACTGCGTGGTTTCCGTTCAATACAAACGGAACTTTAAAGTCAGCTTGAAGTTTCGGAACAACCTTTAGCAGAAAGTCGAAAACATTTCCGCTCCAATCTCCTGTCTGGGAGGTAATGCGATCAGACCATCGGGCATAGATCCCTACCGACCTATGCTCTTGATAATCAAGAAAATACTGCGGAAATTCAGTAAGAATCTCAGACTCATAACCGAACATAAGAAGACCCGCAGCCGTAGGGTGAAATCTGCCAGTCTCCTTGTCCTCCCTCACAGCCCCGATTCGGCGCATGAAGATCTCATCATCCTCATGATTCCAGTGATGATCCTCATGAATCAGCCTGAAAATATTACGGTATGCCCTTATTGTGTCTGGACAGAAAACAGAATAATCGAGGTTTGTAAGCAGCTTGTAGTCCTCAGTCATGGGCGAAGCGTCGCGGAGCATCAAAGTAACCTCCTCAATCGAGCAATGATAATCACCTTCGCCATTACGACGGAAACTGCCTAAGCGGGGATCCATGCCGACGTAAACCGGGCGAGTGGTGCGATCTGCCCGCGGAACTCTTATAACCAATATCTCTTTACCATCCACACTCTCAATCTTCACTAAGCGATCGGTAAGGATATTCGTGCTAACCTTTTGCCTGTTGTTGATAAGATTCCAGAAATCCTTCAACAGCTTGACGGCATTCTTAACTCCCTCAATCTGCAGCTTCCCATTCTCACACTCTCTTACTCCCAGCACAATCACTCCGCCATCGCTGTTGGCAAAAGCGGAATAGGTCTCCCAAAGTGAATTAGGTAATCCTCCCTTGGCCGATTTGACTTCAAGTCGTTTCCCCTCTTGATAAGATTCAAGACTATCTATACTGAAAGGTTGCGGGTTAATCATGGGTGAGCTTATGTTAGAACACAAAGTTACAAAATCTATTTAACATTTCACACATCAGACTCCAACTAAGTCATAAAGATATTTTTCCGACTTTCCATTACAGAAATTCACCACAAGGAAAACAGGGAGATATAAAGTCGCCCCGGCTGCATCACTGCATCCGGGGCGCACGTCCATGAGAAAAGTCTCTTTAGTATATATCTAATCTATCGTTAGTATTAGCCATTTACTTTCTTCATGTGGGCGATGAGGTCGAGAACCTTGTTGGAGTAGCCGATCTCATTGTCATACCAGCTGACAACCTTTACGAAAGTGGGAGTGAGCTGGATGCCTGCCTTTGCGTCGAAGATAGAGGTGAGGGGGCAGCCGAGGAAGTCGGAGCTAACCACTGCGTCTTCGGTGTAGCCGAGGATGCCCTTGAGCTCGCCTTCTGAAGCCTCCTTCATGGCGGCGCAGATCTCTTCGTAGGTGGCGGGCTTGGCGAGGTTGACGGTGAGGTCAACTACGGAAACATCGAGGGTGGGGACACGCATCGACATGCCGGTGAGCTTGCCGTTGAGCTCGGGGATAACTTTACCTACAGCCTTGGCAGCGC
>CAYWWE010000131.1:0-5912 GCA_964461785.1 uncultured Bacteroides sp. | reverse complement strand
CTCAAGCGCCCCTCGGGCCGCGAGGCCTATCCCGGCGATATCTTCTATCTCCACTCCCGTCTGCTCGAACGTGCCGCAAAGATCATCGACAACCAGCAGGTGGCCGAGAAGATGAACGACCTCCCCGAACCCCTCAAACCGATTGTCAAGGGCGGCGGATCGCTCACCGCCCTCCCCATTATCGAGACTCAGGCCGGCGACGTATCGGCCTACATACCGACAAACGTTATCTCGATCACCGACGGCCAGATCTTCCTTGAGACTGCCCTATTCAACCGAGGCATCCGCCCCGCCATCAACGTAGGTATCTCAGTGAGCCGTGTAGGCGGCAACGCTCAGATCAAGCCAATGAAAAAGGTGGCCGGCACCCTCAAGATCGATCAGGCACAGTTCCGCGAGCTCGAAGCCTTCACCAAATTTGGCGGCGATGTCGACGCAGTCACCGCCCGCGTCATCGACAAAGGCCGCAAGAACGAGCGTCTGCTCATCCAGCCCCAGTATCATCCCATGCCCGTAGAGGAAGAAGTGGCTGTGATATTCTGTGGCACAAAGGGTCTGCTCGAAAACGTGCCTTCCGACAAGGTTGCCGAATTCGAGCATCTCCTCCTCCAGCTCCTCCACGCAAAATATCAGGACAGTGTGCTCAATGCTATCAAAGCCGGCAACTTCACCGACGACGTGACCGAAAAACTCACCGAAGCCGCCCGCGAAATAGCCTCGCGTTACACCGAAGCCTAAACCTAAAAACCAAACCCAACTCAATAACGATATACACGAATGGCAACACTTCGCGAACTGAAAGGACGCATCGCTTCCGTGGCATCGTCGGAAAAAATCACCGGTGCCATGAAGATGATCTCCTCGGCCAAGATGCACAAGGCCGAGCAAGGTCTCAAGAGGCTGCTCCCCTTCCGCCGGCAGATCGAGGGCATAATCTCCAACCTCCTCTCGGCCGACGCAGCCTTTGTTTCGCCTCTCCTCGAAGATCGCGAGGTCAAACGCTTGTCAATCGTGGTGTTCGGTTCCGACGACGGTCTCTGCGGTGCTTACAACATCAATATCTTCAAAGCTCTGGTAGCCCGTGTAGCCGAGCTCCGCGGCCAGTTTGGCAATGAACTCGACATCGACATCTATCCCGTAGGCAACAAAATGGTCAACGCCGTGAGGAAATTCACCGCCGCCAACCCCGACCTCCATCTGTGCCGTCTGGAAGGTGTCGACGGAAAGACCTCCGGCGATGGTGTGAGAGTTTTTGTCGATCATCTGCGCGACCGCTTCATAAAGGGCGAGACCGACCGGGTGGACATCCTCTACATGAGTTTCAAGAGCGTAAGCCGACAGCGGCTGACATCGGAGCAGCTCCTGCCGGTTGTCCAGGAGACCTTTGCCGACAACGGCATCGTCACCGACAGCTTCCGCCCCTATCTCTTCGAGCCCGACGCCACCACGATCTTCTCCACCGTCCTCCCTATGTTCCTCCTCTCGGTCATGCAGGAAGTGTTTACCGAAAACAGGGCATCGGAACAGGCCGCACGCGTGATGGCGATGCAGAGCGCCAACGACAACGCCAAGAAACTCCTCGAGCAACTGCGGCTCGAATTCAACAAGCTCCGCCAGCAGAGCATCACCAACGAACTTCTCGACATCCTCGGTGGCCAGGTACGCTGATCACCGCCTCAAAGATATATCTCACTCTCCCTTCTATCTATCTCTAACATAAAGCATATAACCTACATAATTTCTATCAGACATGGGTAGTGTTAAAGACTATTTTTCGTCATTAGGGCATGGCATCTCAAGCCTCCTCAAAGGCATGCAGGTGACCGGCAAGGAATTTATCACCCCTAAAATCACCGAAAAATATCCTGAAGACCGCAAAACGGTCAAAGTGCCTGAGCGTTTCCGCGCCATACTCACCCTGAAGTATGACGACGAAGGACGCCACAAATGCATAGCCTGCGGCATGTGCGAGCGCAGCTGTCCCAACGGCACCATCAAGATAATATCCAAGATGGTAGACACCCCCGACGGCAAGAAAAAGAAGAAGCTCGACAAATATATCTACGATCTTGGCTCCTGCACCTTCTGCCAGCTGTGTGTTACCAACTGTCCTGTTCCCGGCAAGGCCATCGCGTTCTCCAACGACTTTGAACAGGCCGTGTTCACACGCGACAAACTCGTGAAGACGCTCAACGACCGACCCGAGGTGCCCGATCCCGAGCCCACGCCCGAAGAGCTCGCCAAGATAGCGGCCGAGAAAGAAGCCCGTATTGCCGCTGCCAAAGCCGCAGCCGCCGCCAAAGCCAAGGAAGCAGCCGAAGCCAAAGCCATCGACGCTAAAGAAGAGGCAAAGGACGCTCCCGCCAACACCGATAACAAATAAGCCCGTCAATCATATTTATGGAATCAGCAGGAAGTATCATCATGTACCTGATAATCGCCCTATCGATTATCGTATTCTCGGTACTGACCGTGACCACGCGCAAGATCCTGCGCTCGGCCACCTTTCTCCTTTTCGCACTCTTCGCTACTGCCGCGCTCTACTTCAAGCTCGACTACGAGTTTCTCGGAGCCGTCCAGATTGCAGTCTACGCCGGTGGCATAGTAGTGCTGTTCGTTTTCTCAATCCTTCTCACCTCGCGTCCGGGTCACTCCTCCGAGCAGCTCGCTTCACGCCGGCGTGTGACAGGTATCCTCGCGGCCCTCGCCACCCTCGTGGTTACCGGTGGCGCGCTCTGGAGCCGCTGTTCAGTCGCTCTGGCCCAGCTGCCCGCAATGAGCAACCCTGACATGAAAGAGATCGGCACCACAATGATGGGAACCGGCGACGGCCAGATGCTCCTCCCCTTCGAGGCAATCAGTATTCTGCTCCTCGCCTGCATAATCGGCGGCGTCGTTGTCGCCCGTAAACGTTAACCTCTATCCTCGACAACAATGGACATAACGCTTATCTATTACCTCGTGCCCGCCATGATCATGTTCTGCTGCGGCATCTACGGGTTTGTCACCCGCCGCAACATGATAGCCATGCTCATCTCGCTCGAGCTGATGCTCAACGCAGTCGACATCAACTTTGTCGTTTTCAACCGCTATCTCTATCCCGAGGCCATGGAGGGAATGTTCTTCACACTCTTTGCCATCGCCATTGCAGCCGCCGAGACAGCCATAGCAATCGCAATCATTATCAATGTGTTCCGTGCCGTCAACAATGTTGATGCCCGAGACCTTAACAAACTGAAAAACTAACCGCGCCCCATGGACTTCATCATCCCTCTGTTAATTCTGGCCATTCCTCTGGGAATGTTTCTTCTGCTTGGTCTTGCCGGCATGAAGATGAGCCACAAGCTCGCCGGAGTCCTCGGCACTCTCGGCATGGGCACTGTTCTCGTCCTCTCCTACTATACCGCCTTCACCTACTACTTCAGCGGCAACCCCGAGTTCATCGCTGAAGGCGTTCGCCAGCAGGCCGTCATCTTCAATGTCGACTGGCTCGCGTTCACGCAGAATCTGGTTATCCGGCTCGGATTCCTTCTCGATCCGATCTCGGCCATGATGCTCATCGTCATCCCGACCATCTCATTCTGCGTCCACCTCTATTCGCTCGGCTACATGAAAGGCGAGAAGGGCTTCCAGCGCTACTACGCCTTCCTGAGCCTCTTCTCATTCTCGATGCTCGGTCTGGTTGTTGCCACCAACATCTTCCAGATGTATATCTTCTGGGAGCTCGTAGGTGCATCGTCCTATCTCCTGATCGGATTCTTCTACACCCTTCCAGCTGCAGTATCGGCTTCCAAGAAAGCATTTATCGTGACCCGATTCGCCGACCTCGGCTTCCTCATCGGTATCCTGATACTCTCGTTCTACACCCAGACATTCGACTTCCAGACCCTCACCTCCAATCCCGGTGCAGTGTTCGCCTCCACAGCAGGCGCAACCTTCATGGGCGGATCGGTGCTGACATGGGCCATGGTGCTCATCTTCGTCGGCGGTATGGGTAAGTCGGCCATGATGCCGCTCCACATCTGGCTCCCCGATGCCATGGAAGGCCCGACCCCGGTCTCGGCCCTCATCCATGCTGCCACCATGGTTGTTGCCGGTGTTTATCTTGTGGCCCGTATGTTCCCCGTTTATCTGGTGGTACCCTTCTCGCTCGACTTCGTTCTCGTTGTCGGCGCCATCACCGCCCTCTACGCAGCCATCGTGGCCTGCACCCAGATCGACATCAAGCGCGTGCTCGCCTTCTCCACCATCTCGCAGATCGCATTCATGATGGTGTCGCTCGGCGCCGCCCGTCCCGAATATCACGATTGTCTCGGCTACATGGCATCGATGTTCCACCTGTTCACCCACGCCATGTTCAAGGCCCTCCTCTTCCTCGGAGCAGGTGCCCTCATCCACGCCGTCCACTCCAACAACTACACTGCAATGGGTGGCCTGCGCAAGTATATGCCAATCACCCATATCACCTTCCTTATCGGCTGTCTTGCCATCGCCGGTATCCCGCCCTTTGCCGGATTCTGGTCAAAGGATGAGATTCTCGTGGCCGTCTACTCCTACTCACCCTTCTGGGGCGTGTGGATGACTGCCGTGGCCGGTCTGACCGCCTTCTACATGTTCCGCATCTACTATCTCATCTTCTGGTGGAACAACCCCGACTACCATCACCGTCCGCACGACGGCGAGGCCGCAATGAGTATCCCCCTGATCTTCCTCGCCGCAGTTTCGGTTGTTGCCGGTCTCGTTCCCTTCGGCAAGTTCGTCACCTGGCAGGGTCACGAATATATCATCCACATGAACTGGATCGTTGCCGGAGTGTCGGTTGTCGTTGCCCTCATCGGTATCTTCTTTGCCAAGAAGCTCTATCAGAAAGAAAACGATATGCCGCGCCGTATGGCCGACTCCTGCCGCTGGTTCTGGACCGCCGCCCACCATCGTTTCTACTGGGATGAGATCTACCTTTTCATCACCCACAAGATCATCTTCAACGGTATCTGCCGCCCGATCGCCTGGTTTGACCGTCATATCATCGACGGCACAATGGACGGCTTCGCCACAGTCACCAACAAAGCATCCTATGCCATACGCGGCCTCCAGAGCGGACGTGTTCAGAACTATGTTCTCGTCTACCTGCTCGGTGCCCTGCTGCTCGCTGTGATCACCGCCTGGTGCCTTGTCTGACCAACAGCCATCTTTCATCCTATCTTCTACCGCTATTATCCATACCATTCATAGTATGTTCTCCAATATATTGATCTATTTCGTGGTGATCCCCCTGGTCATGCTTGCGGGGCTTGCCCTCAGCCGGAACATAAAACAGATCCGCGCGGTTGCCGTGACAGGCTCACTCGCCCTGCTCGGCCTGTCGATATATCTTCTGGTCGATTATCTCGGACTCCGCGCCGCCGGAGCCACCGAGCCGATGCTCTACACCGGCTCATGGAGCTGGTTCCCCCAGCTCGGCATCAACCTTGCTGTCGGTGTCGACGGCATATCGGTCGCAATGATCATCCTCTCGGCCGTGATTCTTCTCACAGGCTCATTTGCCTCATGGAAGATCGAGCCCTGTCCCAAGGATTTCTTCCTCTGGCTTGTGCTCCTCTCGACCGGCGTGTTCGGTTTCTTCATTTCGATCGACCTCTTCACCATGTTCATGTTCTATGAGGTGGCTCTCATCCCGATGTATCTCCTCATCGGCGTCTGGGGCTCAGGCAACAAGAACTACTCGGCCATGAAGCTCACCCTGATGCTCATGGGCGGCTCAGCCTTCCTCATGCTCGGCCTCATCGGCATCTACTATCAGGGCGGCCACACATGGAATCTGCTTCAGATCGCAGCGTCCAACGCCATCGCCCCCGAATGGCAGCGCTTCCTCTTCCCGATGACCTTCGTCGGCTTCGGTGTCCTCGGTGCCA
>CAYWWE010000130.1:0-5934 GCA_964461785.1 uncultured Bacteroides sp. | reverse complement strand
ATAATATCATTGCGGCATCAAATGGCATTGAAGGAATACGTAAGGCTACTAAATATGTGCCCGATCTGATTGTATGTGATGTCATGATGCCTGTAATGGACGGACTCGAGTGTTGCAAGCGACTGAAATCCGAAATAACCACCTCCCATATCCCGGTACTGATGCTGACCGCCTGTTCCATGGACGAACAGCGTATTCAAGGCTATGACAGCGGAGCCGACGGCTATCTGTCAAAACCGTTCAGCGATGCAGTGCTCAGATCGCGCTGCGCGAGTCTCATCGAAAACCGCAGACGGATCAAGCAACTGTGGACGTCAAAGGATTCAACTCCTGTTGTTCCGGCCGAGAAAACAAAAGCCCCTGAGAAGAGTGCTGACGGCAGCGACATCGACAACGAATTTTACAACCGTTTCCTGACTCTTTTTAGAGCGGAAATGGGTAATCCTGATATGAATGTCGATGGCATAGCATCGCGTATGGGATTGGAAAGATCCCAATTCTACCGCAAGATCAAAGCGCTCACCAATTATTCTCCCGTCGAGCTTATCAGAAATCTGCGGCTCAAGCAGGGGCGCCAGTTGCTTGTGACGACTGAAAAAACCATCAGCGAGATTGCCTACGAGATCGGCTTCTCCACTCCGGCCTATTTCACCAAATGTTTCCGCGATGCCTTCGGAGAGACTCCCACCGAAGTCCGCAAACAGATAGGTAAATAGCTCTACTCAACCTTACATTTTTGGAGCGGGCACTTTCGTCGGTCAGCGGGAGTGCCGGACTTTGCTTATCAAAAATGATGTGATGAATGATAAAAATCATGCTTCCCATCATTTTTGATAACGCCTGCATCATCCATTATATACGTCTGCCGGTTCCTCATCATAATTTTGCATCAGAAAATTTAACCAAATCACATATAACATGAAAAAATCATTCCTCAGTGCACTCTTGCTGTTGATGATGGCAATAACTGCACACGCACAGAATATCACTGTGCATGGAACGGTGCTGTCAAAGACCGACGACGAGCCGCTGATAGGCGCTTCGGTGCTCTGCACAGCCACCAAGGCGGGTGCCGCAACCAATTTCGACGGCATCTTCGAAATGTCAGTACCGAAAGGTGCCACCCTCACTATCTCCTATGTGGGATTCAAGACTCAGGAGGTGAAAGCCGAACCTGAGATGACCATATATCTCGAAGAGAATTCGGCAATGCTCGACGAGGTTGTCGTGGTAGGTTACTCGACCGAAAAGAAGTCTGATCTCACTGGCTCCGTATCGGTTGTCAAGATGAAAGATGTTGCCGACACTCCCACCGGCAATGTAATCCAGTCGCTTCAGGGCCGTGTAGCCGGTATGAATGTAACGACCGACGGCACACCGGGCGGCCTGAGCACCGGCACATCTATCCGCGGCTCATCCTCTTTCCGTGGCGAAGCCAACGGCCCGCTCTACGTTATCGACGGAGTCATGACACGCGAGAATCCCGGAACGATTCTCAACAGTAACGATGTCGAGTCGATCCAGGTGCTCAAGGATGCCGCCTCAGCATCTATATATGGCGCGCAGGCTGCCAACGGCGTTGTGATCATCACCACCAAGCGAGCCAAGAAAGGCGAGAGCCGCGTCACCTTCGACGCTACCCTTACCCTCCAGACCTACAACAGCGGTCTCGACATGCTCAATGCCGATCAGTGGGGCGAGGTTTACTGGGCTGCCTATAAATATTCCTATGGCACTACCCCCACCTCCGAGCTCTACGGCAATGGCGCTACTCCCAAACTCCAGCCCTACGTCAACCTCAACGGCGTGACCGTTACTCCCCAGAACACTGACTGGGAGAAGGAGATCCACCGCACCGCTCTCATGCAGACCTACAGCGTAGGCCTCTCCAAAGGCGACGAAAACGGCTCATCATCGCTCTCGATCAGCTTCCTCGATCACGACGGTATCATCAAGGGCTCCGATTTCCAGAAGGCAAACACCCGCTTTAGCTCCGACTACGGTTTCCTCAACAACCGTCTCCGCGCCGGCGGCAATGTCACAGTCAACTGGTGGCGTCAGCACAACGCCCCCGGCGGCGCCGAGGAAAACGCCATCAAGATGCACCCAGCAAGAACAGTATTCGACTCGGAGGGCAACTACAACGATCAGGTAGCTTTCGGTCTTAACGATACGCCCAACATCATGCGTCAGATCGACGAGGAAGGCACCAACAAACGCGAATACTGGCGAGTGTTCGGCAACGCCTATCTCTCTGTCGAGCCTATCAAGAATCTTATTGTCAAGACTAACTTCGGCGTCAACTACCACAACGGCACCGACAAGATCTTCACTCCGGCAAATCTCCGCGACAAGACCAACAATCTCTACCAGTATTCAAGCAAGACCGTAGACTGGGTCTGGACCAACACCGCCCAATATAATATTGATTTCGGCAAGAACTCGTTAATGGCCCTTCTCGGCGTCGAGGCAAAGCGCAATCACTTCGAAGATATGTTTGGCGAAGGAAAGGGTCTCGAGATCGAGGATCCCAACTACCTCTACCTCGGCAACGTGACTGTAAACAAGAACACCGGCTCTGGTGCCTCCAACTATTCGATGTTCTCAGTCTTCGGTAAGATCAACTATACCTGGGACAACAAGTATCTCCTCTCGTTCACGCTCCGTCGCGATGCTTCCTCACGCCTCTCGACCAAACACAACTACGACTGGTTCCCATCGGTGTCGGCAGGCTGGCGCATCTCGCAGGAAAATTTCATGGAGTCGACGCGCAACTGGCTGAGCGATCTCAAGATCCGCGGTGCCTACGGTGTCAACGGTAACGATATCATTGCCAACGACGCATTCTATGCCAAGTATGCCATGGACCTCGACCGAGCAGCATACGCCATCGGTGGTGGCAACACACTCAGCCCCGGCGCCCTCCGCTCACGCACTACCAACCCCGACCTCACATGGGAAAAGACCTATCAGGCCAATGCCGGCTTCGATGCCTCATTCCTCAACAATCAGCTCAGCTTCTCCTTCGACTACTTCCACAAGAAAACCAAAGACATGCTCGTCGAGAAACCCTATATCGCCACGATTGGTGAAGGCGGCTACTGCTGGTACAACGGTGGTTCGATGGTCAACAAGGGTGTGGAGATCACAGCCGAATGGCGCCACACTGTGTCACGCGATTTCAGCTATAGCGTAGGCTTCAATGCCACTGCAATGAAAAACAAAGTGACCGGCCTCATGGAAGACATCTACTACACCTGGGGTGGCGGCAACGGTATCGACAAGAGTATCGTAGGTCAGGCTCTCGGCTCATGGATGGGTTATAAGACCGACGGCATATTCCGTTCGCAGGAAGAAGTTGATGCCTACAGGGCTAAGTACAAAGTGAGCATGGGCAATCCCGGAGTGGGCCGCATCCGCTATGTCGACACCAACGGCGACGGCGAGATCAACGACCGCGACCGCACTTGGCTCGGATGCGATCTTCCCAAAGCACAGTTCGGCCTCAATCTCGGCGCCAACTTCAAAGGATTTGACCTGAGCATGTTCTTCAACAGCATCATCCGCGATGCCTGGAACAACTCCAAATTCTATACCGACTTCTTCCCCCTCTGGACCGGCAACCACGGCACTCAGCTCCTCGATGCCGCCAACGCCTACAGCAATTATCTCCAAACGGGCTACTACACCTCCAACGTCCCCGCTCCGGCAGTCGACAACAGCAACAACGAAAACGAGGGTTCGGAATACTACATAGAAGACGGTTCATTTGTACGCCTCAAGACTCTCACCCTGGGCTACACCCTCCCCTCCTCGCTCCGCGACAAGCTCCGTCTGGCCAATGCCCGTGTCTACTTCCAGGCTCAGAATCTCTTCACAATAACCAAATACTCAGGCGCCGATCCCGAAGGCTTAGGCTATCCTTACGCCCTGCCCCGCCAGTACACATTTGGCATCCAGTTTGGTTTCTAATATCTCAATCCACTGACAGCAATGAAACTCAAAAATATAGCTTTAGCAGCAATCGCAGGAATAGCCCTGACCTCATGCAGCGATGACTTCCTCGAAAACAAGCCTCAGGGTCCCCTCTCCGAGGGTAACATGAACGATCCCCAGGCCGTAGATCTCCTCATCAACGGTGCCTACGCAACATTCGGTTGCCGTTATGCCGACTCCAACGATCCCCACTGGTTTCCTGTGACAAACTGGAGCTACGGTGAGGTCCGTGCCGACAATGCCTACAAAGGTGGCGGCGGCGAGACCGATGCCTGGGAGATCCACGACATGGAGACCGCAAAGATTCAACCCAACAACGGATTCCTCGATGGAAAATGGTTTAATGTCTACTGCGGCATATCACGCTGTAATTCGGCCATCCGGGCTCTCAACAAGGTAGATGAGTCCACGATCAAGGAGAAGAACGTTCGCATCGCCGAGGTCCGTGTCATCCGCGACCACTGGTACTTTGAGCTTGTCCGTCTGTTCAACCGCATACCCTACATGGACATTGATCTGCCCGAAACTGAATATCAGTCGGTAAGAAACGATGAGTACACACGCGAACAGCACCTCGACCGCATCGCCAAGGATCTTCTCGAAGCTGCCGAGGCTCTGCCCGAGACACAGTCGGAGATCGGTCGTATCAACCGCCGCATCGCTCTTGCATACGCAGCCAAAGTAAAGCTGTATCAGGCATACGAGCAGAATCCGGAGACCAACGCCGTTGTCAACGTCAACAAGTCTCTTCTTCAGGAGGTTGTTTCACTCATCGATCGTGTCCAGGGCTACGACCTGCTCGCCGACTTCCAGCAGCTCGACCTCCTCGAATATGAAAACGGCCCCGAATCAGTCTTTGCCGTTCAGTTCTCAAAAGACGACGGATCCGGCGGTGTGGGCCGCATCAACTGGAGCATGCTTCTCAACTCCATGACAGGCCCCGGATGTCCCTGGCAGGGCGACGGCTTCTTCCTCCCCTCTCAGGATCTGATCAACGCCTATCAGACCGACGAAAATGGTCTGCCCGTCTTTGACTATCAGGCCCGTCCCGACTACGGCAAGGTTGTCTTTGCAGCCGACGGAGAATATTCGCTCGACAATGTCGATGGCAATGTCGATCCCCGTCTTGACTTCATCGTGGGTCGTCCTACCATCCGCTACAAGACTTATACCGAAAAACCCTGCGGACTTTGGGTACGCAACAGCGATGTCTACGGCTACAACAATACAAAGCGCTTCTGGCTCTCGCCCGAATCTCCCGAAGCCACACAGGGCTGGCCCTGGGGTGCATCGGCCCTCAACTGGCAGATCATCCGCTATGCCGATCTTCTCCTCTATAAGGCCGAAGCCCTCATAGAGATCGGAGGAAACGGTCTCGAAGAAGCCCGCGCCCTCATCAACCGTGTACGCACCCGCGCCATGAACAGCAGCTATGTAAAGGATTTCAACAATCCGAGCAAGGACGCTGCCAACTACAAGATCGGCCTCTATCCTGCTGCCGGCTGGAATCAGGACTATGCCCGTCAGGCCCTGCGCACCGAGATGCGCCTTGAGAAAGCCATGGAGGGAGAACGCTTCTTCGACCTTGTCCGCTGGGGCATTGCCAAAGAGACAATGAACAACTATTTCGAGGCCGAAAAAGACAATCGCATCTACTATCAGAATGCTTCTTTCGACACCGGTGAGGAATACTTCCCCGTTCCCGTTGCTCAGTACAATTTCTCCGGAGGCATCTACATCCAGAATCCCGGATACCCCTCATTCTGATCACACTCTGTTCATCCATCACATTATAATATATTAATAGGTACACAAGTTACTTCATAAAGTTTTTTTAAGGTAGATAGATTTGATTGGGAAAGAGACCGACACTGTCATCAGAGGTGTCCGTCTCTTTCCTCTTTTTATGTCTATTCCTCTCGTCGAAAGTGTCCGACC
>CAYWWE010000129.1:0-5982 GCA_964461785.1 uncultured Bacteroides sp. | reverse complement strand
AGTGACCCCGGAGGGGCTCGAACCCTCGACCCAATGATTAAGAGTCATTTGCTCTACCAACTGAGCTACGGAGTCTTTGGCCTACATTAATTTGGGTGACACCTATCAGCTCTCTTGCTGATGATACCGGGCTTTACCCTCAAATGCGGTGCAAAGATAGAGCTAATTTTTCAAGTATGCAAATATTATTGCACTTTTTATTTTCAATGTAAGTGAGACACGCTACTCAACTCACAACAAAGCACTACATATCACCCTAATATACAGTAAATATCGCCACAGAGATAAGTGACGCAGATATCAACATTATCAGGCCAATTTTCTCTTTTTTTGTGAATAAGGGTGCATCAGGACTTTTCTCGCGACGGGCTTTTATGTAAAATCCGATGCCGATAAGATAAAATCCGGAGGTCATCATCAGTTCTATCAGTCCGCCCGCATAGGCCATCCAAAGGCAGAACAGTGAGGTGACGATACCCAGAAGGCGTACTCGCCACGTTGTGGCTTTCTTCAATAAGAATATTCCGGTGAAGAAATAGCATGGTATGATCATCAGGCCAGTGATACGGAGCGCCGCCAGGTATACGTCGTCGGCCATCACTACCATCAGCAGAAACAGCTCCATTACCAGGCTGGATGCAAATAACCCGTAAGCGGGCATCTTGTGCCGGTTGAGTCGTCGGAATCGCCGAGGGAGGATGCCTACTACAGAGGCTTCATATGGCACTTGCGCTACCACCAGTGTCCATGCTACCCATCCGCCCAACAACGATATGATGACAGCGGAAATCACAAACCAATAGGCCCACGGCCCTACGCTGTCGCGCAGGATATAGGCTATCGAGGGGTCATTAAGCCCGGCAAGCTGAGACCGCGCCATAAGTCCGAAGCACAGAAGGGTGACGGCGACATAAAGCACTAACGATATCAGGAAGCCGGCTATACCGGCGCGTCCTACATCTGAGCTGCGTTTTGCCCTCGCCGACATCATTACTGCTCCTTCGACTCCGAAGAAACAGAACAGGGTGATCATCATTGTGCTCTTAACCTGTGAGCCGACGCTCCCGAGCCCTGACAGATTACCCCATATGTCGACATCAAACAGTTTCATCTTAAAGAAAAGGATGAATACTACGATGATGAATATAAGCATCACGACTTTTACACCGGCCAGCAGTGTATTGATTATCTTAGCTGTCTTGATCCCCTCGGATACAATAAAGTACATTATCCAAATCAGGACGGATCCGAAGAGCACTGTTTCCCAGCCGTGCTCAAGCAGTTTAGGAAAAAATGCGCCGCACGAGTCGTTGAGCATCACACCGTAGGCTACGTTTGAGAAAGCCGTACACAGCCAATACCCCCACGCTATATTGAATCCGGCATAGTTGCCGAATCCGGCTTGGGCATACTGGTAGATACCGGCGTTGTACTGCGGATAGTGCTCGCTGAGCCATTTGAACGACAGCACAAGCGGGAGGATGCCCGCGGCGGTGACTATCCAGGCTATCAATACTGCGCCGGGGGCTGCGACCGATGCCATATTTTGAGGCAGGTTGTAGATCCCGACACCTACCATCAGTCCGAACACCAGCGCTGTCAGACCCCAGAATCCGAGTTTTCCTGTTGTCAGCATAGCGGCTATGTGTTATGATATTTCATGTAGCCGGGCATGTCGTGGAATCCGAGCGATTCGTACACGGGGCGACCGTCGTCGGTGGTCTCAAGATAGATTTTCCCGCATCCCCGACGCTTGGCCTCTTCTATCAAGTGTGATACGATGGTGTGGGCTATACCATGCCGACGGTATGGTTTGCGCACATAGATATTCATCAGGTATGCACACTTCCCGGAGGGATTGTCGGGCGAGGGAAGTTCATCGCTCAGGCATATTGCACCGCAGCCGCAATCCCGGCCATCGGACTCGGCCACAACAGCCAAGTGGGAGCCTTCGGGCATATGCTGCTCGTAGTAGCGGCGGTTGGCCAAGAGCAGCATTTCGTCGGCATCCTGTCCGAAAACGTGCTCTATGACCTCCCTGCGCCAGCTCATCAGCTCCGCAATATCGTGTATCTCTCTAAGTGAAATCATATTATAAAGTTGAAACGACGTTGTAGTGTGACATTATTTGTAATTACCCTCTTTGAGGACCCGTGGCAATGACTTCATGTCGATCTTGCCCCGGTGGGTGAGCGGGAGTTCGTTGACTTCCACAAAAAACTCGGGCACCATAAAATCGGTAAGTTTCGATTTCAGATATTCCTTGACATCGTGCAGGGAGAATCCCTTGCGCGGAATAATGTAAGCCACCAGATAGTGAAGTCCGCCCTCATCGATAAACGCCCGGACTATGCCCCGCTCCACTTCGGGATACTCATTGAGCACATTCTCCACCTCCTCGGGCTCGACGCGCTTGCCGAGTATCATCACCTGCTCGTCGCGACGGTGGAGGAAAGCCATATTGCCGTCGGGGAGCACGAAACCCATGTCGCCACTGCGGTAGAAATGCGTGCCATCGTCCAGGGTGACGAAGTTGGCTTGCTCGGGAGGATTACCCAGATACCCTTGATTGACACCTTCGCCGAAGATACAGATTTCGCCGATTTCTCCCATGGGCACCTCCTTGAGGTTCTTGTCAAGTATCTTTACCTCGACGCCTTTTATAGCTTTGCCGATCGAGAAGGTTCCGTCGTCAAGCGGAGTGGCATTGTCCACACGGAAGTAGTTGGAGCATACGCATGTCTCGGAGGGGCCGTAAGTGTTGTAAATACGTATGCCGCGATTGCGCAGGTTGGTGATATAGCTTGCACGGATCACATCGCCGCCACTAATTATGAGGTTGACCGATTTCGGGAGCAGCTCAGGCTTCTTGTTCAGGTCGGCGATAAGGTAAGGGAAACCGTCAATGATGGTCACCCCGTGGCGGGAGCAAAACTCCATCAACCCTTTCAAAGGACCATTGTGCACTTCGATGGTCGGGATAGCGAGAGTAGCACCATTGAGAAGAGTCGTGAAAACCTCCTCGACAAAGATATCGAACGAACAAACAGAATATTGCAGCATAACATCGCCGGGACCGGTGTGCATCTCGGCTTCGAAAGCTTCGCAATAGTTCACTACAGAGTGGTTCTCTTGTATCACCCCTTTAGGCTTGCCTGTAGTGCCCGAGGTGTAGAGAATGTATGCTATGCCGTCGGGAGTGGACCGATCCTCAAAAGTATCAGAAACAGGCTCGAGATCCTCGCAAAAATCGTCGGTTATCACCAGCTTCACGCCGGCTGTTTTCATCATGTAGTCGATACGATCCTTGGGGAGGAACGGCTCTGCCGGAACGTAAGCCGCCCCGCTTTTGAGCACGGCAAGCATAGCCGCTATCTGCTCGGCACCGTGCTGCATCACTATACCAATAAAGGGGTAGCGTTTGTCGTAGAACTTGGCAAGCATTGAATTTACCATTGAATCAAGCTCAGAGTAGCTGATTGTGCGATTATATTCGATGATAGCGGGACTATCGGGATTTTTTTCAACCATCTCCCGGAAGCGGCTATAAATTGTTCTTTTGCTCATCGTACTGTTATTATTTGCTTTTAATTATAAATGTTTCGAAATATCAACTTGTTCACCGAGCATTGCAAAAGTCCGCTGTTGTTCTATCTTTATCACGCTTTATGCTATAATTGGTATCAAATTTGTCTGTATTTTTTGTACATTGAATAAACAGTTTTCAAAAAAAGATTAAACAATAGAAGCAACCGTATACTTCCGGCTACAGCAATCTATCGTCTCATAATTTCTGCACCCCTCGAGTACAATTCTCAGACGATATGTATAAGGAGTCAGACGGAGCATGGCGCGTCGTAAACTCCACATGGTCGTTCACTCGTCCGATGGAGCGGAACTTTTGTGTGCAGCGCAAGTAGTTTATAAGATAGCCCGCTCAGAATTTAACACTTCTTGTGAGACAGGGTCTTAGCATAATGTCGGATCAGCATTGTGACCGTCACCGCAATAGTCCGAGCTCCTCACGCTTCTTGCTGCTGAGGTGGTCAACGATCAACTGATACCCGCTGCAGATTAAATCTTTGATTTGACTATCCGGCACATCGGAATCGAGTTTTATTCCAAGCCAATGCTCCTTGTTCATGTGCCAAGCCGGAAAAGCACCTTTATATTTTGACTGCATACTCGCGATCAGATCCGGTTCACACTTCACATCAATGAATTTCTCATCAGGGTTAAACAGACAAAACCATTTACCCCCAACCTTAAATGTTTCGAGCATTTGGTATTGAGGTTCAGTCCACGGTTTATTTCCTACTGCATCCGGCAGTGAGAGACAGTACTTTCTTAATTCTTCAGTATTCATAATAGTTACGTTTTTTTATTATAAAAACATATAGAAAATCAGAAAGTTGAATCGCCTATAGCCTTATCCTTACTTGTATTATCATAGTCCCGATATGTGCTATAACCGGGATTAGATCGTGGTCCTTCCTTTCCGCAGGTATTCCGATGGTGTCATCCCTGTCTGTTTCTTAAACATACGGCTCAGGTGCTGGGGGTATTCCAAACCGATATCGTAAGCCACTTCCGAGATTGTCTTACCTGCGGCAAGTCTATTCTTAGCCTGAAGCACGAGAAAATTCCTTATATAATTTCCTGCCGTTTCTCCGGTAGTCCGTTTGATCAGGTCGCCGAGATAGTTGGCCGACATACACAGGGTGTCTGCAAGATATTGAATAGTAGGGATGCCATTCTTCAGCTGAAGTCCCTTGGCATAATAATCTGACAATGTTGCTTGAAACCGGGCAAGGAGATCTGAATTTTCATGTCTTCGCGTGACAAACTGGCGGTTGTAGAAACGCTTGCAATATTTAAGCAACACATTGATATATCCGACAATTATCTCGTCTTGCTCGTCGTCATGCTCCTCTTCAGTCTCCCTCTGAATGGCTTTGAACAGAGAGACTACAATATCGTGCTCCTCCTTGTTCATATGCAACCCCTCGTTGAAGTGATACTCGAAGAAAGAGTAATGACGGATAAGCTTCTCCAGAGGTGTGCCATGCAACAGATCGGGATGAAACAGCAACGCCCAGCCCGATATTGAAATCTTCTCTCCGTCATCCTCCTTACCCCCTATCTGACCGGGAGAGACACAAAGCAACGTCGACTCTTTATAGTCATATTTCCCGCAGCCGTATTGCAGGCTCACCGAATCATCGTCGCGAAGGAATATGGCATAGACCCCGTAATTATTCAGACTCGACCGGATAGGCGAAATGGCATTATAATCGATCACGCTCACAAGCCTGTGGTGGTCGGTCTGGCCGAGATATGTGCTGTAATCGCCCGGAGAATTGACCTTGAGTATTTTATTCATATGACAAAGATAGCATTATTTCGGTGATATTGATACAGATTGCAAGGTTATTGATACGTCGCAATAGAGATTTCTTCGTAAATTTGCGCAAATGAAAGATTGCCTTACCCTCGGCATTAATATATTTCATGGTGCAGGCTCTAATATGAAAAGACTCTTAACACTTACACTGTCAATAACTTTAGGATTAAGTATTATGGCACAGCAGAAAATAGTTCAGACGGCAGGACGTGCACAGCTTGGCGAGTTCGCTCCCGAATTTGCCCACCTCAACGACGACATCCTTTTCGGCGAAGTATGGAGCCGCAATGATCTTCTCTCGCTGCGCGACCGCAGCCTCGTCACCATTACCTCTCTCATCTCACAGGGCATCACCGATTCATCGCTTACTTTCCATCTTCAGGAAGCAAAAAAGAACGGTATCACCTGCACTGAAGCAGCCGAAATCATAACCCACATAGCTTTCTATGCCGGATGGCCAAAGGCCTGGGCAGCCTTCCGACTGGCCAAAGACGTATGGAATGATGATGTCAAGGGCGACGACGCCAAGGCTGAGTTTCAGCGACAGATGATCTTCCCTATCGGTGAACCCAACAACG
>CAYWWE010000128.1:0-6039 GCA_964461785.1 uncultured Bacteroides sp. | reverse complement strand
CCGTGAAATAAACCGAAAGAATTTCAGATGGCTTTCTCCCAAAAAGGGATTGGAGTCGATTCGTCCTCATTGAGTGCGCGTAATTGAGTGGTGAAATGAATCAGAAGGCTTAGGTCCTTGATGCCGGGCGAGCTCTCGAAGCGCGAATTGATATCGATGCCTGCCATTGGCGGACGCATGGCGTCGACAATCGCGGGGATATCGTCAGGACCGATCCCTCCGGAAATAAGATAGGGCGTGGAGTAGGGATAACTCTTCAGAAGATCCCAGTCCCATTTACGGCCCGAACCACCGTGAGAGTCACAGGGGGTGTCGAGCACAAGCATATCCGCAGCGCCGGCCCATTCGGCTATTCCGGCCCAAGGATCGTCGGCCTCGGGATCGGGGCCACAGGCCTTGAACACTGTCAGACACTTCTGGCGGAGCGCATGAGCCAGAGCAGGCTTCTCGTTGCCGTGGAGCTGCACTATGCGCAGCCCATAGCGATCGGCTGTCTCGATGATCTCCTCGGCTGTGGCGTCGACAAAAACTCCTACCGGACGGATAAACTTGGGGAGCGACTTGACAATCTCCGGATCGAGCCCCTTGGCCGAGCGTGGAGAGCCATCGTGGAAGATGAAGCCCATGAGCATAGGTGTGAGGGTGGCAACCTGACTGATGTTGTCGGGATGTGCATTGCCACACACCTTGATTATCATATCTTTATGCAACATAATGATTATTATGACTGTCGTTGATTATTCTTTGGGAAAAGCGAGGCGAGAGAGTTGCCGCGCATGAGATATTCGCCTACCAGAAACGCGCCGAAACCTGCCCTTTGAAGGCGTTCGATATCAGCCGGGCCGCCAACTCCGCTCTCGGATACGGCCACAGCCCACTCCGGCAGCATTGCGGCCATGCGCTCCGCCACCTTTATATCGGTGACGAAATCGGCCAGACGGCGGTTGTTGACACCGACCATCTGAGGACGGACGGCAGCCACATAGTCCGTTTCCTCCGGTGTGTGAAGCTCGAGCAGGATCTCCAGCCCGCGCTCGCGTGCCCGCTCCGCAAGAGCAGCCGCGTCGGCCTGGGTCAGGGCCGAGGCAATGAGGAGCACCGCATCGGCTCCGATGGCCCGCGCCTCATCGATCTGATAGGGATCGATTATGAAATCCTTACGGATGATCGGGAGCTCCGGAGCTGCCGTCCGGGCAGCGATGAGATCGGCCACCGAGCCTCCGAAGAAATCCTCCTCGGTGAGCACCGACATGGCTGCGGCGCCTGCCGCTGAATAAGCCGATGCCACAGAGGCGGGGTCGCCGTCGGGATCGATCCAGCCCTTCGACGGACTGCGGCGCTTGAACTCGGCTATGACGGCTTCGGGATATCGGGCCCGCAAGGATCCACTCATCGAGAGCACCGGGCGCTTCCCGGCCATCTCGTCGGCCCGCGCGGACATGGCCGAGTCGCTGCACGCCTTCCGTGCGCGGTCCAGAGCAACCTTCTTTGCCTCGATTATACGGTCGAGTATATTTGCTGACATGACAACTTTCAGCTATTGATTTCAACAAACTTGGTAAACGCCTTCAAGGCTGCTCCGGAGTCAAGGCTGGTACGGGCCATTTCGAGAGCCTCGGCAACCGGGATATCGGGGCGCAGGGTGTGGATGGCAAACGCCGCATTGGCACACACCACGTCGCGACGCGAGCGCGGTCCGGCGCCCCGGAGAGTCTGGTCAAACACACCGGCGGCCTCAGCCGGGGTGGCGCCGCCATAGAGATCCTCGGGACTCACATCAGGAAGCCCCAGATCGGCAGGAGTGAGGATGGCCTCGCTTCCTGTTGCCGAATCAGCCACCTTGAATGGGGATGTGAGCGAGATCTCATCGTAGCCGTCGAGTGAGTGAACGATGGTGCAGCGTATCCCCTCCTGCTGCGCGATATAGTTGTAGAGGCGCATCAGCTTGAGATTGTACACGCCGAGCAACTGATGACGCGGCAAGGTGGGATTGACCAGCGGGCCGAGCATATTGAAGAATGACCTCACGGCAAGAGCTTTGCGCACGGGACCTACGCTTTTCAGAGCCGGCGAGAACAGCGGGGCATGGAGAAAGGCAACTCCGCTCTCGTCGAGCGACCGGCGCAGATGGTCGGCATCGTTGCTGAATTTCACCCCGTGGAGCTCGAGCACCGTTGAAGCACCCGACACAGAGCTCGCACCGTAGTTGCCGTGTTTCACTACCTTCATTCCCGCACCCGCAACCACGAAGCATGTGCAGGTCGAGATATTGAAGGTGTTATGTCCGTCGCCGCCGGTGCCTACGATGTCGATTGCATCAAAATCCTTGCCAAGATCCACCGGCAGACGGCGCTCAAGAAGAGCGTCGCGGAAACCCGACAGCTCCTCGGTGGTGATCGGACGCATCAGGAACACCGTCATGAACGCCGCCAGCTGCGCGTCGTTATACATTCCGTCGGAGATATTGAGAAGGATGCGGTGGGCGTCGTCGCGCGACAGGCTCCGCCCGTCAAACATATTCTGGAGTGTCTGTTTCATCGTCTGCTGATATGGTTAAGCCAGTTTTCAAAGATTTTCGATCCCGTGGGTGTCATGATGCTCTCGGGATGAAACTGCACCCCTCGCAGGTCATAGCGGCGGTGTGCGGCAGCCATGATGCACCCGTCGGGACTCAGGGCCGTCACCTCGAGATCGGCCGGAAGATGATCCGGCGAGATGGCCCACGAGTGGTAGCGTCCCACCTCAAAGGTGTCGGGCATGCCCTCGAAGAGATAATCCCTCTTGCCGGCCTCGGTGAGCGACACCGGTGTGTGGATGCCGTGATATACTTTAGGCAGATTGACCAGCGTGGCGCCCGAAAATTCGCCTATTGCCTGATGGCCGAGACACACGCCGAGCATCGGAATGCCTGCTTCGGCCATCCGCTCTATCAGCTCCGGTACAATGCCGGCTTCGGAGGGGATGCCCGGCCCCGGCGAGATTATGATTCCGTCGGGGTGCATCGCTTCTACACCCTCGACCGTGATCTGGTCATTGCGGATCACCACCGGATCGACACCCAGACCGCGCAGGGCGGCGGCCACATTGTAGGTGAACGAGTCGTAATTGTCTATTAACAGTATCTTCATAATTGACAGGCAGGATTAGAATTGTGGTGCGTAGTCGATGGCGCGGCGCAGCGCTCCTAATTTCCCGGCCACCTCGGCAAGCTCCGATTCGGGCGACGAGGCAGCCACGATGCCGGCTCCTGCCTGCGAATAGAGATGACCCTTCAGACTCATGAAAGAGCGTATGGTTATGGCCTGGTTAAGAGTGCCGTCGAATCCGAAGGTTCCGATACAACCGCCGTAGAGCACTCGCGAGTGAGGTTCGAGCTCGTTGATGATCTGCATGGCCCTTACCTTGGGCGCTCCGGAGAGGGTGCCGGCGGGGAATGTTGCACCGAAAAGACTGTAGATGTCGGCCCCGGCAGGGAGAGTGGCGCCCACACGGCTCACCATGTGGATCACATGACTGTAGAACTGGATCTGGCGCAGGAACTCGATATACACCTCTCCTCCCGAGCGGGCAAGATCGTTGCGGGCAAGGTCGACAAGCATGATGTGCTCGGCATTTTCCTTCTCGTCCTCAAGCAGCGCGCGGGCCAGCTCATGGTCCTTCTCGTCGTCGCCGGTGCGCCGGAAGGTGCCGGCGATAGGGTCGATAAACGCCTTGCCCCCCTCGACCCGCAGGTGAGTCTCGGGCGACGATCCAAACAGCTTGAATCCGCCCATGTCGAAATAAAACAGATAGGGCGAGGGGTTGATGCACCGCAGCGCACGGTAGACATTGAACTCGTCGCCCCGGAAGCTCTGGGAGAAGCGGCGCGAGAGCACGACCTGAAACACGTCGCCTCGGCGGGCATGACCGATACCGGCCCTGACCATATCCATATACTCGCTGTCGGTAATGGGCGACTCGGGCGCCCCTGTGGCCGTAAACGAATAGGTTGCCATAGCTCCGGCACACCTTATGGCCGACAGCAGATTGTCGAGCGCCGACTCCTGACCGGGCAGCAGATTCTCTACAATGGTCATCTCATTCTTGTAGTGGTTGACCTGGATGAGGAAGCGGAACAGGATATAATACATATCGGGCACCTCGGCCATGACCTCCTCGCGGGGGCGGATGTCGACGCTCTCGAAATAGCGCACGGCATCGTAGGCCGTGAAGCCTATCAGTCCGTTGGGAGCCTTGACATCGTCGGGCGTATAGGAGCGTATATAGTCACGCAGAAGCGGAAGCACCTCGCCCCTGCGGGCCACGTTTTCGTCTGTCGAACCGTCGGGATAGCGGCGTATCACCTTGTCGCCTGTCACCTCAAACGAGGCTATCGGCTGGACACCGATCATCGACACGGATCCGTGGTTGGTGTGATAGTCCGAGCTCTCGAGCAGAGCCGACTGTGGATAGAGGTCGCGCAACTTGAGATAGATGCCTACCGGTGTCTCCAGATCGGCCGGCACCGTGACGACCCTTGTATGAAGCAATATATTTTTCATCTGGTAGTTATGTCTGTCTGGTTTACTTGTTTCCGGAGCGCATATATGCGGCCATATCCTTGTCGCCGCGACCCGACACATTGATCACGACCGTGTCGTCGGGGCCGAACTTGACGCGGTCGAGCACCGCCAGGGCATGACTGCTCTCCAGAGCCGGGATGATGCCCTCAAGGCGTGTGAGCGTCATGGCTGCATCCAGAGCCTCGGCATCGGTCACGGCAATAACTTCCTCCCTGCCCTCAGAGGCCAGATAGGCGTGCATCGGCCCGATACCGGGATAGTCGAGACCGGCAGATATGGAATAGGGCTCGACGATCTGCCCGTCGTCGGTCTGCATCACCATGGTCCTTGATCCGTGGATAATGCCCTCGGTGCCACAGGAAATGGTAGCCGCTGTCTCGCCGGTTTCCACCCCTTTTCCGGCAGCCTCGGCAGCGATGAGACGCACCGACGGCTCGCCAATAAAATGATAGAACGCTCCGGCGGCATTGCTTCCACCGCCCACACAGGCAATCACGGCCGTGGGGAGCTCGCTACCGGTCTGCTCGAGGAGCTGACGGCGTATCTCCTCAGAGATGACGCTCTGGAATCGGGCCACCATCTCTGGATAGGGATGCGGGCCCACGGTAGAACCGATGATATAGAACGTGTCGGACGGATGACAGCACCAGTCGCGGATAGCCTCGTTGGTGGCATCCTTGAGGGTGGCGTTGCCGGAATAGACAGGCACCACAGTGGCTCCGAGCATCTGCATCCGCTCCACATTAGGACGCTGGCGCTCCACATCCGTAGCACCCATATAGACAATACATTCGAGCCCCATAAGCGCACAGACCGTGGCGGTAGCCACACCATGCTGACCGGCTCCGGTCTCGGCTATGATGCGTTTCTTGCCCATACGGCGCGCGAGCAGAGCCGAGCCGATCGCATTATTGATCTTGTGGGCTCCGGTGTGGTTGAGATCCTCACGCTTGAGATAGATATTGGTGCCGTAGCGCTCGCTCAGACGCGACGCACGGTAGAGAGGCGACGGGCGTCCTACATAATCGCGCAACAGAGCGCGGAATTCGGCCTGAAACTCCGGGTCGTCGACATAACGGAGATACGCTTCATTGAGCCGCTCTACGTTTGACAGCAGTATCTCGGGAATATAAGCGCCTCCGAAAGAGCCGTAGAAGCCGCCCGGTCCGGCCTTAGGTGAAAACAATGACATCTTCTTATTATAGATGATATGGATGATGTTGATATTATCTTAATAAAATACGACAGCCGCGAGTCGATTCTTCGACCGGCGGCTGGCATCAATCTTTTTTATCTGAAATGAAACTGATTTGTGGCAGGGTTGAGGGTCATTCCGCAAACTCATACCGGAGCAGCCGCCGAAAAAATCCGGAAGCGCCACCAATAAAAGCTGCTGATGTTGACCGATATATTCATCTGTTGTTTATAACACTCGGAAACCCATTTCGGCTTCCACGCTGCAAAATTATAGCAGATT
>CAYWWE010000127.1:2202-6047 GCA_964461785.1 uncultured Bacteroides sp. | reverse complement strand
CGTCGTAGCCCATGGGATGGAGCACGTTGAAGCCGTTGAGGCGTTTGTAGCGCGAGAAGATGTCGCTTGCAATATATCCGAGGGGATGTCCGACATGGAGTCCTGCTCCCGAGGGGTAGGGAAACATGTCGAGGACATAATATTTGGGTCTGGAGTGGTCGATGGTCGTGGCGTAGGTCTTGTTGTCGCGCCAGTACTGTTGCCAGCGACTCTCGATGTCGCGGTGATTGTATTCCATATATAGGTGTTGGGAGTTAGCGGGATAGGTTCAGGGGGGAGCGGTCAGAGCCCGAGGCGTGCCGAGAGCTCGAGCATACGGTCGATGGGGCGGCGTCCGAGCCGGGCCACTTCGGGATCGATCTCCACGGCGGGGGCCATGTTGAGCAGACAGTCGCGCAGCTTCACGAGGGTGTTGAGCTTCATGAACGAGCAGTCGTTGCAGGCGCAGGTCGAGTCGGCGGGGGGAGCCGGAATGAAGGTCTTGTCGGGACACTCCTGACGCATCTTGTGGAGGATGCCGCTCTCTGTTGCCACGATAAACTCGCGGGCCTCGCTCCGGCCGGCAAATTTCAGCAGGGCGGCTGTGGAGCCTATGCGGTCGGCTATCAGGCGGATAGGAGCGGGACACTCGGGGTGGACAAGCAGGAGCGCGTCGGGATGACTCTCCTTGAGCTCAAGGATCTTCTCGAGCGAAAACTGCTGATGGACGTGGCAGCAACCGTCCCACAGCACCATCGAGCGGCCTGTCTGACTGTTGATATATGATCCGAGATTGCGGTCGGGGCCGAAAATGATTTTCTCGTCGGCAGGCAGGGCCTCGATGATCTCGCGGGCATTGCCCGAGGTGACCACGATGTCGGTCAGGGCCTTGACAGCGGCGGAGGTGTTGACATAGCTCACTACCGTGTGGCCGGGATGCTCCTCGATAAAGCGGCTGAAATCGTCGGCCGGGCAACTGTCGGCCAGCGAGCAGCCGGCTTCGGGGGCGGGCTCGAGGACGGTCTTCTCCGGGGCAAGCATCTTGACCGTCTCGGCCATGAAATGCACGCCACACATCACCACGACAGGCTCCTCGACCGTTGTGGCGAGGCGTGCGAGAGCGAGCGAGTCGCCCACATGGTCGGCCAGATCCTGTATCTCCGGTATGGTGTAGTAATGGGCGAGGATACAGGCCTTGCGCTCGGCCTTGAGCTGTCTGATTTCCTCAATGATAGCTTGATGGTTCATAATCGTGCCAATTTCCCGCAAAATTACAAAAAAATCCCCATACACCCGCCTTGCCCTCCGATGAGTTTGGGCACTGCGCCGGTGCGAGGGGGTGTCACATTGCGAATATGATCAGAAGAGGGGGAAGGTGGCGGAGGTGTAGATGAATTTGCGCTCGAATTCGGATTCGCTCATGGCTATCATGAGGATGCCTTGGATGAGCCAGATCACCGAGAAGGCTCCGCAGGTGACGAGGCTGATGAGGATGGCTATGATGCCGGCGTTGGTGCGTCCGAGATAGAAATATTGCACACCGAGATAGCCGAGAAAGATGGCAAGCAGCCCGGCAATGCCTCGTGAGCGACCGGTAGGACCCTCGTCGAAGGGACCGATATTGTAGGGATTTTGCTGATAGGGGTTCATGATTGCTCTGAATAGATATGGTATTTCTGCAAAGATAGTTGTTTTTATTATGTTTTGACGCAAGAGTCGCGATCAGGTTGCAGTAAGGAGGCTATTTTATTTTGCCTGGGGGTGCAGCCAAACAAATGGATGATGAAGATTGTTGATATAAAGATATAATTCAGCCAACAACAATTATTATTAATAATACACGATATGCAGGAAATAGATCTTTCGGCGATCCACTCACCGGCCGACATCCGCAAGATGGATGAGTCGCAGCTCAAAGCGCTCGCAGCGGCCATGAGGCGTCCGCTTCTCGACAAACTCTCGGCCCACGGCGGCCATGTCGGCCCCAATCTCGGTATGATGGAGGCTATCATAGCCCTCCACTATGTGTTCAACACCCCTGACGATAAGATAGTATTCGATGTCTCCCACCAGACATATCCCCACAAGATGCTTACGGGCCGTATGGAGGCCTTTACCGATCCGGCGCATTATGATGATGTGACGGGCTACACCGCTCCTTCGGAGAGCGAATATGATCTGTTCTCGTTGGGCCACACATCGTCGGCGGTGTCGCTTGCCTCCGGTCTGGCCAAGGCCCGCGATCTGCGTGGCGGCAAGGAAAATGTGGTTGCCGTGATAGGCGACGGATCGCTGAGCGGCGGCGTGGCCTTCGAGGGTCTTGACTATGGCGCGACCCTCGGCACCAACTTCATTGTAGTGGTCAACGACAACGATATGAGCATCGCCGAGAATCACGGCGGCATATATGCTGACCTCCATCTCCTCCGGAGCACCAATGGCACGGCCGACAACAATCTTTTCCGCGCCATGGGTTATGCCTACCGCTATGTGCACTACGGCAACGACATCCCGAGCCTGATCAGGGCTTTCCGCGAGGTTAAGGATATCAACTATCCCGTCGTGGTCCATATCAATACGATGAAGGGCATGGGTCTGCCCGTGGCCGAGGCCCATAAGGAGCAGTTTCATTTCTCGGGGCCTTTCGACCTCAAGAGCGGTGCCCCGCTGGTGTCGGAGCCTGCCGGCGAGGAGCCTGAGGACTATTCCGACATCTTTGCCCTCCACTTTCTTGAGCGCATAAGGGAGCGCCGCGATCTGGTGGCCATCACGGCGGGTACTCCCGGAGTGATCGGTTTCTCGCCTGCGCGTCGCCGCGAGGCCGGGCGGCAGTTTGTCGATGTCGGCATTGCCGAGCAGCAGGCCGTAGCCATGGCCTCGGGTCTGGCCAAGGGTGGCGCGAAGCCTATCGTAGGGCTTGCAAGCACCTTCCTCCAGCGTGCCTACGATCAGTTCAGCCAGGATATAGCGCTCAACGGTCAGCCGGCGGTATTTGTGGTGTTCTACGGTTCGATGTTCGGCATGACCGACGAGACTCATCTCGGATTCTTCGATCTCGGACTGCTGTCCAACATACCGCGTCTCCAGGTGCTCGCTCCGACATGTAAGGAGGAATTCATGGCGATGCTCAGCTGGGCCGAGGACGAGAAGGATTGTCCGGTGGTGATCCGCGTTCCCGGCGGACCTGTGATTTCCAATCCCGACGTTGCCCTTCTCGACGATTATTCGGCTCCGGCCTACGAGATCGTTCGCGAGGGTGCCGATGTGGCTCTTATCGGTGTGGGCACTTTCCTGCCTGTCGTGCTTGAAGCGGCCGACATTCTCAAGCAGCGCGGCATCAACGCCACAGTTATCAATCCGCGCTCGGTTTCGACGCTCGACACCGCAGCTCTCGACAGCCTGAAAGACTACAGGCTGGTCATCACTGCCGAGGACGGTATAGTCGACGGCGGTTACGGCCAGAAGGTGGCTTCATATCTCGGCGAGGCTCCGGTTAAGGTTGTCAACCTCGGGCTGCCCAAGCAGTTCAAGAACCGCTATAATCCCGTTGAGCTTCAGAAGGAGTGCGGACTGACCCCGCAGCAGATCGCTGATTTGGCCTGAACGGCTCTTTCTCAACTGAATATCTGATAATAATAACGGCTCCCCCTGCCTCGGTGGCAGAGGGAGCCGTTGTAGTGTTGGGTGTCCGTGATGGATCAGCGGATGATGACCTTGATCACCGATCCGTCGGCGCGGCGGCTGAGGTAGATGCCGGGAGCTGCGTCGGCGCGGTTCACTCGGATGCCCTGGAGATTGTAGAGGTCGGTCTCCTCGGCCATGCCGGTGGTGTCTTCAACGGTGTCGATACCATTGGGTGCGGGGGT
>CAYWWE010000127.1:0-2102 GCA_964461785.1 uncultured Bacteroides sp. | reverse complement strand
CTCAGGCGGTAGGTGCCTGTTGAGCCGCTCAGTGTGCCGTTGGCAAGCGGCGAGCCGAGGGTGCGGCCATTGCCGTTGGTGAAAGTGAGTCCATTCTTGCCGTTGGCCTTTATGGTCCACTCTGAGTCCTTGCTGTCGTCGAGGAAGCTGACAAACTTGAGGGCTGAGCCGGAGCCTGCGAGGTAGGTTTCGGAGGTCATGTCGCTCAGACGGCCTGTGTTGATGAGCTTGACGCGCTTGTCGTTGGCGGTGGTGAGCATTTCTTTGTCAAGCTCTGACTGCCAATATGCAAGGATGTCGTTGAACTCTGTAACCTGTTTGAGCATTTCGGAGATGCTACCGGTTTCGATTTCAAAATTCTCAAATTCGGATGCTGCTCCCGTGAGAGCGTTGGCAGCAAAAGGAAGTTCATTAACACTAAGTCCAGCAAGGGCGGTGGTGAGAGCCAGCTTCTGCCATCCGAGGTCATTGTTTACATAGTTCCCAATAATCTCGTCGATATCAACTCCGGAGGGAACAAACATCCATGATGTGAGCTGCCAGTTGGAGGTGGAGAAGCGACCGTTCTGGAGCGAGGGGTTGGGGAGGCCGGCGCTGGTGTAGGGCGCGGCGGCAATCACGGTGCCGTTGGCGGGCACTTTGTTGGTGCCGATGAGCAGACCGCTCTCGTAGCCGTTGAATACCTGAGAGATATTGGTGGCGTGGGTAGCGGAGTTCTCGCCGATATACCATTTGGCGGGCTTGGCACTGAGAGTGTAGTCGGAGCCGAGATAATAGCCCGGATATACGCTGTGGATATAGTAGGCGTTGGGTTCGGGATCGTCGAGAGCCTTTTCAAGCCACCACTGGGAGCCGATCGAGCCGGCAGCGCTGTGGGTCAGGGGATCGCCGGGGAGTACCGCACCGATTACACCACCGCCGCCTATCGAAGCAATCTGGTAATAAGTGGCGCCATTGGCGGGCTGGGTCATGCCTTCATTATCGGTATATGTTTCGGAAGCCTTGGGCATGGCCATTGCGTTGGCAATGGAGATTTCGATGGTGGTTCCTTCGTAATCGAGTGTGCCGCCGGTATACTCGAACTGTCCATTCGTGAGGCTGAAGAGGGTGGCTGCGGTGGGCGATTCGGTGGCGATTGTCAGCTGGCCCATCTGCTGGTCGTAGTAGGGAGCGGTGAGATAGAGACCTTCGGAGTTGAAGAAACGGGCCTGACCGTTGCCTACATATTCAAAGGCCCAGAGGGCGGTGGAGAGGCGGCGTCCCTGCTCGGTTGCGCCCACATTGGTCAGACTCACGCCGGGGATCTGGTAAACGGTCTCACCACCCGACATGGAGAATCCATCGTAATTCTTCAACGATGCGGCGATGAACTGATCATCTCCTGTCTTGAGGAACATCGGGGTGGATGCCTGATTGACCATGTTGTTGATGTTGTTCATCTGGGTGCGTGCGCTCTTTAGGATCTCGGATGCACTCTTGGATTTGTCAGGGAGAGTAAGCTCGTATTTTTCGATGGCGTTAGCGTAGTGAGTGAAGATATTACCGCCATTCCACTCGTCAACGGAAGTCCATTCGTCACCGACCAGATCAGCGATGCTGCCGAGGAAGTCGATAGCTGCCTGTTTCTCTTTGTTGAAAATGGTAGTGACATCAGTCGATTTTAAAGCCTTCAGAGCGTCATCTGAGCTGACGGTCGCAATAGTGTAGACGGTCTCTTTATTTTTGGCTACGTCGTCTTCGGTGCCGAAGGTGTAGTCCTCATAGGAGAGCACTAAGCCACCATCCTTAGGAGTGAGGGTGAATACTGTGGCCTTGGAGGAAACGCCGAAGTGGGCGGGCACGGCAGGCTCAACCTCATAACCCCATTGTATAACAGCGTCTTTCTTGGGGATGAAAGCGAGATATGTGCCGAGATAGTCATTGCGGAGAGTATAGCCGTTGCCGCTCTTGGCCAGAGTCCAGAAAGCGTTGATGTCGGCGCTGCCTTCGTTGTTGATGGCATTGTCCTTGATCTGCAGATAGCCTGAGGTTTTCGAGAGCGAGAGAGTGATCACCTGCGAGTTGATCGAGGCATAGAGCTTATTGTAGGCGGCATCGAGCTG
>CAYWWE010000126.1:0-6060 GCA_964461785.1 uncultured Bacteroides sp. | reverse complement strand
CATTTAAGATCCCTTGTTTAACTTCATCCAAACAGTATTTTATAGAGGGGCTCAATACGACTACAAAAGTACAAGCTGGCTACAGAGGCCTGTCAAGAAAAAAGCAATGAAATAAAGGCCGGCCCCTTGCTGATAGACAAACTGGACGTGGCCGGCAAGCTGGTGACGGCTGATGCGATGTCGATGCAGAAAGACATAATCGACAAAATAAGAAAAAAGGAAGGGTATTTTCTGATAGAACTAAAAGCCAACCAGCGAGCGTTCCGTTATGGAGTGGAGGATACAATCAGACAGGCCTCACCTCGACTCTCTTACACCGACGGGCCAGAACTGGGACACGGAAGAATCGAGACCAGGACATACAACGTATATGACGGTCTTGAACTCATTGCCGACAAGGACAAATGGGGCGGCAATCTTACGGTGGTTGAGTTTGTCTCACACTGCACCAAGAAATCAACCGGGGCGAAAACGACAGAAACAAGGCTGTATAGGACGCCGCAAAAAACGTTCTGACAAGGCCTAAAGGTCTGGCTGAACTCATGAGGTATGTTTCAACAAGCATTACCAACCTCCTGCACTTTTTATATCAATAATAAAAAATATTCATTTTTTTAGATCAAATATAAATATCAGACATACAAGACTTAAAATTTTACCCGACTCGCAATGAATCGGGTAAGGGGATCATGTGGTTTCCTAATTTTTAAATGAAAGAGCCGTGGGCCGCGGACGCTAATTAGCAGCGGGGATAGGAGGAGATTGGAAAATATTGACTATTTTTGCAAAAAAATATTTCACCTCCCCCTATGACATACGATTTTGACACTCCGATAGACCGTCGCGGGACATGCGCGATGAAGCTCGAAGCCCTGAAAGATATGTTTGGACGCACAGACCTGACGGCTCTATGGATTGCCGATATGGACTTTGCCGTCTGTCCGGAAATCAATGAGGCGCTCGTCAAGCGCTGTTCAGCGCCTGTGCTCGGCTATTGCTCTGTACCGACCTCCCTTTGGGATGCCGTGATCGACTGGCTCGGCAACCGCCACGGCCTTGAAGTGCGCCGCGAGTGGCTCACATTCGTTCCAGGCATAGTGCGTGGCATAGGTTATGCCATAAATCACTTTACCCGCCCGGGCGACAAGATCGTCATCCAGCCCCCCGTCTACCACCCCTTCCGCAATCTGACCATCGGCAACAACCGTGTCGTGGCCGAGAATCCGCTCATCCTGCATCCCGACGGAAGCTACACAATGGATCTCGAAGGTCTGGAGCGAATTTTTGCCGAGGAGAAACCACGCATGATGATTCTCTGCAACCCTCATAACCCCGGTGGCATACAATGGGATACCGAGACCCTGCGCACTGTGGCCAGTCTGGCAAAGAAATATGGCGTGGTGGTGCTGAGCGACGAGATCCACGGCGATCTGATGCTCTTTGGCGAACGCCACATACCATTTGCGTCGGTCAGCCCCGAGGCGGCCGAAGTATCGGTCACTTTCGGCGCTCCGTCCAAGACTTTTAACATTGCCGGTCTGGCGGCCTCGTGGATGATGGTGCCCAATCCTGCCCTCCGCGATGACTTCTACCACTGGATGGAGGTTAACGAGTTCTGCGTGCCTTCGTTCCCTGCATTCACGGGAGCCGAAGCCGCCTACCGTCTGGGCGGCGAGTGGCTCAGCCAGTGCCTTGCATATATCGAGGGCAACATCATTGTCGTGGAGGAGTGGCTGGGAGCCAATCTCCCGGAGATCAAGGCCATCCGTCCGCAGAGCTCATTCCTGATCTGGCTGGACTGCCGCGCTCTCGGTCTGGAGCAACCCGAGCTGGTAGATCTCTTTGTCAACGATGCCCGTCTGGCCCTCAACGACGGGACAATGTTCGGCCGTCAGGGCGCAGGCTTCATGCGCCTCAATGTGGGATTGCCCCGCAAGGAGCTTATCGAATCACTCGGGAGGCTCAAAGAGGCCGTCGAGACCGAAAAGAAATGCCGTCGCCACTGTAAGCATGCTATGGCTGATGAGGCCAAAGAGAATATTTGCTGCTGAACTGAGCCGATGACGCGACTTAAAGGCATAACGACCACCATTGCACTCACCGCCTTCACCCTCTCGGGGGTGAAGACGGCGCATGGCGCCACAGATAGCCCTCTCGGACCGGAGACCACGGCAACGGAGCCTCCTGTTTCAGAACTGCTCTCGATCCTCGGGCCGACCGAGGTGTCGGCCGACCGTATGTGGGCATTTGTAGCCGCCGTGAATCCTGACTTTTCGCCGTCGATAGCCCGGGCCTTCTATGAAATAGGGCGCCGATATGGCATCCGCGGCGATGTGGCGCTATGTCAGGCCGTGATCGAAACCGGATGGTTCAGGTTTACCGGTGGCACCGCCGTCACACCCGACCAACACAATTACTGCGGCCTCGGTGTGACAAAATTAGGTATCAAGGGACATGAATTTGCCACGGTCGAAGCGGGCGTGACGGCACATATACAGCATCTTTATGCCTACGCAACCCGGCAACCCCTGCCCGAGGGGGAGACCATCGTCGACCCGAGGTTTTCGCTCGTCAGCCGTGGAGTGGCATCAAACTGGACCGATCTCAACCGCCGCTGGGCGGCAAACGACCACTACGGCGAGAGCATCATCGCCCTGTTCGGACGGATGCTCAACGATGATCCGCCCGCTAAAGGATGGGTCGTGGGCGGACAAGTGGAAGTGCCCGTGCTCGAACTGGGCATACCCGACGAATATATCGAAGACTAAACCTCTTCCAGAATAAATCCTGCATCCCTGAGCGCATCCCAATAGCCGGGATATGACTTGGCCACCACATCAACATCCCTCACCACTATGCCGGGGATAAACACCGCCACGGGCGCAAAAGCCATTGCCATGCGGTGGTCCTTATATGTATCGAACTCGGGTGTCTCCACTATCGGCCTTCGCGATCCGTTCCAGCTCATGGTCAACCCCTTGAGAATGTCGGCATGGATCTCGACCGCTATGCCGGTCTTGAGCAGCTCGCGGCTGAGAGCGTCCAGACGGTCTGTCTCCTTGATCCGGAGGCTATCGAGTCCGCTTATGCTGAAAGGCGTCCCGAGCATAGCGCATGTCACAATCACGGCCTGAGCCATGTCGGGAGTGTGACGCATATCTATGTCCAGACGGGCGTCGGCGTCGGGATTTCCCGACAGCTCGGCATCGCCCTCCTCGACATCTTCCCATGACGTGCTGACACCCAGGCGCCCGAATATCGGGCAGGCAGCGGCATCGCCCTGAAGCGATTGCTCGGTCAGACCGCCTGCAAGTGTAACCCACCCTGCTGTAAGAGCCACTATCTCATACCAGAAAGCGGCGGCGCTCCAGTCGGCTTCGACCGGGAGCGGACACGATGCATCATATACCCCGGGGGCAACCGTCACCCTCCCCTCACGCTCGTCAAACTCGGCTTTGGCTCCACGCTGCCGCATCATCGCAAGGGTCATCCGGATATAAGGCAGCGACATGATCTCACCTTCAAGCCTGAGAGTGAGGCCATGCTCCATCGTCGGCGCCACCATCAGAAGCGCCGAAATATATTGCGAGCTGATCGAAGCAGGGATAGCGATCTCGCCGCCGGCAAGCCGCCGTCCTGTAATGCGCAGCGGCGGGAAACCCTCCTCGCCCTCATATTCTATCTTGGCTCCGCAAGCCCTGAGGGCATCGACAAGCGGACCGATCGGGCGCTGACGCATCCTCTCCGACCCGTCAAGAATCGTCGTGCCCTCGCGACCTCCGGCTGCGAAATAAGCCGTAAGGAAACGCATGGCAGTGCCGGCCGCGCCGATATTGATATATTCGTCGGGCGAAGCGAGAGCGGACACCATAGCGTCGGTGTCGTCACACACCGCTACCTCGGGCAGAGGCGAGGCTCCCGGGGTGAGCGCATTGATGATCAGCGCACGATTGCTGATGCTCTTTGAGAGAGGGAGATTGACACGGGCTTCAAGAATGCCGTCGGGGGGAAAGATGCGATAGTCCATAACAATCGCAAAAGTACATAAAAACTTCGATTTACTCTCTACCCCACACCGCAAACACTCCGGTTTTTTCATTCCAAACCTTATATGCCACTTCATCCGCCTCCACCATTTCCGTACTTGGATGTAATTTCAGAAATTCTCACTACTTTTGCAAGCAGAATGCAACGAGACTGTTGCTAATATCCTGAGAACCCTTTATACTTATGGCAGCTCCTAAGCAGAGACTAAATCAAATGGCAGCCCGGGTGGTTGCGTTCATCGCAGTATTCTGCCTGTTGGCTTCACTGGCGATAGTGCACAACGGCGCAATCTTCGGCCATGATGCGGCCGATTTCTCCGCATCCCGCAACAACCGACCCACGGAAGAAATCAATGCCGACGTCAACCCTATCCGCTATCAGGATGGGCAGCAGATTATCAACACCACCGATATCGGCAAAGATATAACGGGATATGGCGGCCCGGTGCCGCTGGAGATTTATGTCACCGACGGACGCATCGACTCCATCGTGGCACTCGAAAACTCCGAGAGCCCAAGATTCTTCAACCGTCTCCGCGAGGGCGGCCTTACCCACGCATGGGATGGAAAGACCCTGACCGAGGCTGAGACAATGCAGGTCGACGGCATCACCGGAGCCACCTATTCTTCCAACGCCTATATAGCTAACGTGCGCGCCGGGGCAGCCTATGCCGAAGGCCAGGACGCTCCCTCTTCCGGTCCGGTGTCAGTGGTTTCGATCGCGGCTCTGATAGTGATCGTTGCCGGAGCCATCCTGCCGCTGTTTGTTAAGCGACCGACGTACCGTCTGGTGCAGCAATTGGCCAATGTGGCGGTGCTCGGCTTCTGGGGCGGCACATTCATTGACTACGCCATGATGCTCAATTTCTTCTCCGGCGCTCCGCGGATGACTCTCAGCTTCATCGTGACACTCGCGCTCCTTGTCGTAGGGCTGGTCTACCCTCTCTTCAACAAGCCCAACTACTACTGTGCATGGATATGCCCGTTCGGATCGCTTCAGGAGCTTGCCGGGAAAGTCTGCAAAACGAAATGGAGCCTGCCGACAAAGCTGGTCAAAGCTCTTGACAACTTCCGACAGGCGCTATGGGTCGTGCTCCTCGCGCTCCTGTATATCGGCTGGGGCACGAGCTGGATCGACAATGAGATCTTCACCGGATTTATCGTTGAGTCCGCCTCATGGGTTATCATGGCAATCGGAGGGGTATTCATCATCCTCTCGCTCTTTATCGCCAGGCCTTTCTGCAGGTTTGTATGTCCCACCGGGTCGTTGCTAAAGCAAGCCTGACCCATTTCTCCCCATCTGATAAACTCCTTCAATACATCACTGAAAAATGAAAAGCTACCATTGGCTCATACTTCTTCTGGCCGTAGCCCTCGTGGCCGTTTCCGTGCGCCTCGGCGCAGCTTTGTCTACCTCCGCAGATGCGGGTGAGACCGACAGCACTGATGCCGCTCTCGAATGTATCATGACCCGCGCAAGTGTGCGAAGCTATACCGACAAGCAGGTTGATGACAGCACCGTAACCAAGATCCTGCGCGCCGGAATGGCCGCCCCGACCGCCGCCAACCAGCAACCATGGCGATTCGTAGTGGTGACGGATCAGGCACTCAAAGACTCCATCACGTCGGCGTTTGAATACACCAAGATGGTAGAGGCCTGCAGTTTCGCGGTCATAGTATGCGGCGACATGGATAATCTTTTCGATGGCGATGAGCCCGAGGGAGGATTCTGGGTAGAGGATTGTTCGGCTGCATCCGAAAATATGCTGCTTGCGGCCCACGCGCTCGGAGTAGGTGGCGTATGGTGCGGAATATATCCGCTCAAAGACCGTGAGGCAAAGCTGCGGGCCATACTCAATCTGCCCTCATCCCTCACTCCCCTCAACGTGATGGCTTTCGGCTACCCTTCCAAGCCTGTGAGCCCCAAGGAGAAGTGGGATCCATCGAAGATCCACTACAACTCCTTCTGAATCCGGCATAATATCGCGAAATGAAGCGGCTGATCGGGTGGACG
>CAYWWE010000125.1:0-6155 GCA_964461785.1 uncultured Bacteroides sp. | reverse complement strand
AGTCATGGCCCTGCGCGGCGTGCTCCGACGTCCCTCCGAGCCTGCAAAACAATGATCAGGGTGTTTCGATGACTGGCGACGATATTAAACAATTTGTACAGGATATCCGAGAGATAGCTCATCGCTATCGTACTCAGGCTGCTATTCAACTTAATCGTTTGATCATAAGTGAACGATGGGAGATTGGACGACGCATTGTGGAGGAAGAACAGAAAGGAGACCTTAGGGCTGAATACGGAACAAACTTGCTAAAGGTTCTATCGGGGGAATTAACGTTTGAGTTAGGAAAGGGTTATAGTCCACGCGCTTTGGCCTATTATCGTCAATTGTTTATCTATTTCCCTAATATTAAGACTTTGCAGACGCGTCTGCAAAATCTTACTTGGTCTCATATCCAGGCCATATTGGGAGAGAGGGATGAAGATGCAAGATTATGGTATATGGAGGAGGCATCACGTCAGATGTGGTCGGTTAAAACCCTTGAAAGGAACGTCGGATCACAATATTATCATCGTCTTCTTGTCTCTCCAAAGACAATCGGTAAAGATGATCCACACCGTGCGACTGCAAATGATATTCTCTTACCGGAACAGTATATTAAATCTCCTGTAGTAACTGAGTTTCTGGGGATACAGAAAGACTGTAGATACTCAGAGAATGATTTGGAAAATGCCCTGATTTCACATCTTCAGCAGTTTATTATGGAGCTTGGAAAAGGATATGCTTTTGTTGAGAGACAGCAGCACATCGTGACAGATGCTGGAGATTATTATATCGATCTTGTATTTTACAATTATCTGATGAAGAGTTTCGTCTTAATTGATTTGAAAACAACGCGTATCACTCATCAGGATGTCGGACAGATGGATATGTATGTAAGGATGTATGATGATCTGAAACGTACTGATGGCGACAATCCGACTATAGGTATATTGTTATGTGCTGAAACAAGTCAGGATATCGCAAAATATTCAATTCTTAATGGTAATAAGCAACTTTTTGCGTCCAGGTATCTGACATATCTGCCATCCGAACAAGAACTAAGGCAAGAAATAGAGTACCAAAAGAGTCTTTTTCTTTTGCAACGTGGGGGTAAGGAGCTCTGAAATAAGGATAAATAAATGTCAATGAATCGGGTAATAAGCCGGTTGTCGGGCCCGCTGAGGCGCGCATGGCGTGTCAGGGGATTTGGTGTTCACTCACCGTTTGCCTATTCGTATCTGCGCACGGTTATCCGGCCGGGACGCGGAGCGCGATATTATGCTGAAGACGAACTGGCATCACGCCGTGACCGTCTGCTCTACCGCATAGGAGTCGAGGCCGGCGAGGGGCGGATGGTGACTCTTGCCGACACCGAGATGGTTCCCGTTGCAAACGACGACGTGCGTACCTATGTCGCGCTGACTCCGCGCTCGGCGCGTGCACTTCAGCGCTGGGCCTCGGAGCAGGATTGCGGAGTGCTGTTCAGGAGTCCGCGGATGGCCGTTTTCTGTCTGCGTCGCGGCATCCCGTCGCAATCCATCGAGGTCGCCATGCCATGAAGCCCGAGTCGATTGCTCTCCTGGAGCTTTTTGAGGCACATCTGAGGCTCGAACGCGGCCTTTCGGAAAACACCCTTGAGGCATATACCCGCGATGCCTCCAAGCTGCTTGATTATATCGACAGCGAGGGCGTTGCACCCGCCGATATCACTCTGGCCACATTGCGGGCCTTTGCGGCCGATCTTCATGATCTCGGCATAACGCCGACCACTCAGGCGCGTATCGTCTCGGGAATCAAGTCGTTTTGCCGTTTCCTGACAGCCGAGGGTTATACGGCTGATGATCCGTCGGAGCTGCTTGAGGCTCCGTCGTTGTCGCGGCATCTGCCCGACACCCTCAGCGTGGAGGAGATAGATGCTATGGAAAGCTCCATTGATCTCTCCAAGCCCGAGGGTCAGCGCAACCGTGCCATCATAGAGACTCTCTATTCCTGTGGGCTCCGTGTGAGCGAGCTTGTCAACCTGGAGATCAACCGCATCTTTCCCGACGAGGGCTATCTTCTCGTTGTAGGCAAGGGCAACAAGGAGCGTCTGGTGCCGCTGTCATCATCGGCTATTGCTGAAATCGAGCTGTGGCTCGCCGACCGGGCCATGATGGCCGACATAAAGAAAGGCGATGAGGGAATACTGTTTCTCAACCGTCGCGGCGGGCGGCTCACCCGCGTGATGGTGTTTTATATCATCCGCCGGGCGGCTGCCGATGCAGGTATCCTCAAGACCATCTCGCCCCACACGCTCCGCCATTCCTTTGCCTCACATCTGCTTGAAGGAGGAGCCAATCTGCGTGCTATCCAGCAGATGCTCGGCCACGAAAGCATAGCCACAACCGAAATCTACCTGCACATCGACACCACCCTCCTGCGCCGCGACATCCTTGCCTGCCACCCCCGCAACCATCCCCATCAGTAGGTCCAGAGTCCAGCCGACTCGTTGCCTAAGATTCTCTGATTAAATTGATGGCTTTGGATAAGATATGGTGGAGTGGAGGAATATCCTGGGAAACAGCCTCGAATACTAAATCAGCATCAAGATTGAAGTATCCGTGGGCTATGTGATTGCGCATTCCTATAATTGCTCTCCACGGAGTATCCGGAAAATAAGACTGAAGAAATTCAGGAAGAATTTTATTGATACGATTAATTCCCTCGCCAATTGCTGTGATGAGAGTACAATTTGCAGTCAGCAGCTGCATTCCGCTTTGGGAACCATAATAATCTTCCGTAGACGTTATCCTACTATTCCATTCAAGCAGTGTGTCAATGGTTTCCTGAATGGACATCAGTGTTTGCAGGGCCCGTTGTTTGTCAGAATCAGAGTAGGGTAATGCCATCTTGAGATATTTGGGTTAGAAAAGTGTCTGACAAATGAGTATGACGACGTATAAGATCTACGGTTGACCCAAGTATACCTTCGAGATAATCTTTAAGAGCGGCCATTAAGAATATCTTCGGGGGCATCTCTACTAAAATATCCACATCACTGTCCGGTCTGCTATCTCCTCTGGCTACCGATCCGAAAATACATAATCCTGTGACTCCGAATTGCGACTGTATTCGGGGGAGATTGGCGAGAAGTATAGGGATATATTCTTTGGACGTGTTCATCTGGAATTTGTGATCCTGAGCATTGGCAAAGGTAAGCAAAAGATTTCAGATAATCTTGGAAATACAGGGAGATTTTGAAGCGCATGTTATGAGATATATAAAAATAACGGGGCGCTCCGACCGTGAGGATGGAGCGCCGCCGCATGATGGTTGGTGAGAATAGGGTCGCTTACTTCTTGTTGGCGAAGAAACGCTTGTAGAGGCCCTGGAAGCCCTGACCGTGGCGGGCTTCGTCCTTAGCCATTTCATGTACGGTGTCGTGGATGGCGTCGTGACCGAGCTCTTTGGCGCGGCGGGCGATGCGCATCTTGTCCTCGTTGGCACCGGCTTCGGCAGCCATGCGCTTCTCGAGGTTGGTCTTGGTGTCCCAGACACACTCACCGAGGAGCTCGGCAAACTTGGCAGCGTGCTCAGCCTCCTCAAAAGCATAGCGCTTGAAAGCCTCGGCGATTTCGGGATAGCCCTCGCGGTCGGCCTGACGCGACATGGCGAGATACATACCTACTTCGCCACACTCGCCGTTGAAGTGGGCAGTGAGGTCGTCGATCATCTGCTGATCCTGACCCTTGGCTGAGCCGAGCTCATGTTCGGTTACGAAAACGAGGTCAGCGGCCTCGTCGAGTTCCTTGAACTTAGATGCGGGAGCGCCGCAGATAGGGCACTTTTCAGGAGCTTCGTCGCCCTCGTGTACGTATCCGCACACGGTGCAGATAAATTTCTTCTTCATTGTGAGTTGTGGTTATGATCCTTACAGAGGAAGGGGTTAACACCTCGAGTTGATTCGTGACGGGATTCCGCTCGAGGTCAAGACGGAAATCCGTGTGCAAAGATAATCGCGGAATCCGTCTTGTGCAAATCCGAGTCGAAAAAAAGCGATACGGAATCCGTTTTTTTCTTCAGGCGGGTAGCTCACCAGACAAGTGGGGCGGGATATCTGATTTCGACAAAACTGAACGGGATTCCGTTGAGGCTTTGAGTTGTAGTAAGTGTCGATGCCAAAGATGCCGGTGTCTTGCCGAAAGTACGCATTGAAGTTGCGGCCGGATCCACACCGGGATAGGGATCAGTGTAGCGTACTCCAAAGATATATCGCCTGTCAGTGGCGGTAGAGATATGATGATGGAGCATAGGATTTTTCATCAGCCATTCGGCCATTGACGACATCTGCCGGAGCGCATGGTTACGCTTCCCTTCAGGATATTTTGTCGATCCGCCGGGCTCGACATATTTGCTCAACGAGCAGGTCAGATCACAGAAGGCAATCTTGCGCGAGGCATAGATATTTTCTGCATCTGCAAAAATATAATCGCAATTGGGAAGATTCCTGCGGTAACGCTCAGGAAAAGTATTCATCCACCGATCCAGAGGATAAACAGCAACCGGATTGAGTGGGTGTACTTTCATTGTTTCGCAGTTACAGACGAAGGTGGGACGGTCATTCCTGTGGTTGATTAAGCAATCAGCACATGCCTTTACGTCGTTGAGGGCGAAGTCTGAATCGTGCCGCTCAACATCAATGTCGGCGGCAAGACGAAGAGCCATGAGGTCTGTTGCGCCGATTTGTAGGAGTTGTCGGAGGAGGTGCATTTACTGCCGGGACAATATCAGTCGGTTATAGTCGTCGAGTATGGCCTCCATAGGTGCGGTAAGATCTCCGGTGTCAACGAGTGGCTGTCCTGAATGGGTAGTAGCCATGAGATTGAACAGCCGGCCTTCGTATATCCTGTATACCGCCAGCCTGTCGGGGGATAGTGCCGCCGGACCGTCTGTGCGGTTGATCACCAGATTAAGCGCGTTGACTATATATGGACTATGAGTGGCGAGCATCAATGTGGTAGGGTTGACGGCACGGTTAAAGACTGTGTCGACAAGAAAGTCTACCAGCTTCACCTGTGTGACCGGGTCAAGACTCAGTTCAGGCTCCTCGATATGCACGTTGACTACCGACGGCACATCGCTGAGTTCTCTCTTTGGGTGAAATGTGATGTTGTCACTTTCATAGAGATAGTTGAGGATTGATCGTCGCTTGGCGTCCTTGAATGAAAACTGATTGGCAAAATAGCTCGTGATGAGAGCAAGCGGGGCAGCTGTCTGAATACCCGAAGAGGCGTGCCTCAATTCGATGGGGGGATGTTGCGTCGGCATCTCATACATATAGAGAGGCACACCGTTGCGGGTCTCTATCGTGATCCGTGCATTAAGGAAAGAGAGATCCATGCTGCGGATATTCCGTGCAGCTTCCGAGAAGTCGGACAAGGTCTCGTGAAAATAAAATCCGAGCCATCCGCGGGCATTTGCGGGATTGGAGATCCATGAGGGTATGACATTGCGGGTCTCTGAGATCCAGGATTCCTTTGAATAGATAATGTCGCTGACGGGGATATCGCGTCCTCTCTTGCCGTTAAATTCCACCGATAGGCGCCTGTCGCTGAATGAGATGGTAAAGATGTTTCCGGAATCGAATGTCACGGTATATTTAATCTCAGCACTACTCTTTAAAAGGAGGGCCTTTAAATCATCCCTGAAAAGATTATCAGCCTGCAGACGGAAGGGAGAGCGTGGCAGCCCGGCATCTTTAAGATATGAGCGTATGCAGCAGAGCTTGAACACATAGCGCATCAGTATCACCACCTTCATGAGCATACTTTTTCCCGAACCGGATGGGCCGATAAGAACCGTAAAAGGTTTTATGTCGGGAATGTCGATGTCACGAAGCGGTCCGGCATTCTGTATTCTGATTGATTCCTTCATTATTTAGGATTGCTCTATTATGTCGGGCGATTGGGTCGCTTTCCGCAAAGTTAGATATTATTTCTGAATTGACAAATGAGGTGGAGCTTCCCGTAGTGGGGGGAGGGAGCGACAGAAGGTTTCCGGTTAGTCTTCGTCGGGGGCTGAGGAGCGGCGGCGGAGGGTGATGAAGCGGTAGCCGAGGCCGGAGGCGGGATCGGTGAGTGGCTCGGATGCTTCCTCGACAACCCAGTCGGTCATGCGGATCTCGGGGAAAAAGG
>CAYWWE010000124.1:0-6194 GCA_964461785.1 uncultured Bacteroides sp. | reverse complement strand
CCATTCCGCCTCCGTGGATGTCGAAGGGTGTGCCGAGATATTTCTCGCCCATGGTTGAGCATTCCAGATGCCAGCCGGGGAAGCCTTCGCTCCAGGGGCTTGGCCAGTGCATGATGTGCTCGGGAGCGGCCTTTTTCCAGAGTGCGAAGTCGGCCGGGAAGCGCTTTTCGTCCTGACCGTCGAGCTCGCGGGTGGTGGACAGGAGCTCGTCGATGTTGCGGCCCGACAGCTTGCCATAGTGATGGTCGGCGTTGTACTTGCGCACGTCGAAGTAGACCGATCCCTCGCTCTCGTAGGCATAGCCGGCGTCGAGTATCTTCTTGATATATTCGATCTGCTCGATGATGTGGCCCGAGGCGTGGGGCTCGATCGAGGGGGGCAGCACGTTGAGGCGCTCCATGGCCTTGTGGTAGCGGTTGAGATAGTGCTGGACCACCTCCATCGGCTCCAGTTGCTCCAACCTCGCTTTCTTGGCTATCTTGTCTTCGCCCGAGTCGGCGTCATGCTCCAGATGACCTACGTCTGTGATGTTGCGCACATATCTCACCTTGTAGCCCAGATGGGTCAGGTAGCGGTAGACTACGTCGAAGGTGATGGCCGGGCGGGCATGACCCAGATGGCCGTCGCCGTAGACGGTGGGGCCGCACACATACATTCCTACACGGTCTTCATGGATCGGTTTGAAGAGCTCTTTGCGGCGGGAAAGGGAGTTGTAGATCAGTAACATGACGGGAGCCGGAATTAGGGGTGGGGAAACGGGAATGGGGAATGGTGGGATAGCGGGCGATCAGGCCTGGCCTCCGTTCATAAACGGATTGCGGATTTCGTTGGGGTTGGCGGGGGCCACGGGTGTCTTCTGCTTGATCTCGCCGAAGGTGGCCTCATACTTCTGGATGTTGTCGCGGAGGGCAAAGAGGAGGTTCTTGGCGTTTTCGGGTGTCATGATGATGCGGCTCTGCACGCGGGCCTGCTGCATGTTGGGCACCATGGCGATGAAGTCGAGAAACACCTCGTTGGGGGTGTGGGAGATCACGGCGAGGTTGGAATAGTTGCCCGAAGCTACTTCGGGGGTCACTTCTATCTTGAGTTCGTTGTTGGGCTTTCTGTTGTTGTCCATTGTATTTTTTCAGGATGGGTTATTGTTTCTGCAAAGTGTGGAGAGTAGGGGAGGGGATCACTCGCCCGGGATAAAGTAGACGTCGCGGAATGTCACGTCGCCCTTATCATACGGTCCGGCCATGTGGATATTGAGCGTGTGCACGTCGGGATACTTGATGAAGAATGTCCTCAGATTGTAGGATGCATAGCATTCGCCCTGCTGCGAGGGTGATATGTTGCGGTTGTCGAGGGTGAGATAGAGATCCATAGAGCCGTTATTGATCGAGGCGGGATCGGCATAGAGGCAGATGTTGACGGCGGGCGATGCAACGGGGATCACGGAGAAGGCATTGATATAGTTGCCCGTGCGCCACACCTGGGTGTTATACATCTGTGCGCCCTGCCAGGTGCTGAGGATGTTGTCGGTGATGGTGCGGACGCTGTCGTTATAGACCAGACGGAAGTTGATCAGGTCGATGGGGCCGCTTGCGTCAGGAGCCTGACCTTCGGGCAGATAGTAGCCGATCATGATGCGGTCGCCGACCTTGATGCCGTATGCGTCGCCGAGGCTGAGCGAGGAGGTGAGGTTGATCAGCGGAGTTGTCTCGCCTGTGCGGAAGCTGAATGACATGCCTGTGCCGCTCATCTGGTCAACGGTTACCATGTTATAGAGCATGACGCGGTCGTCGAAGTCGTCGTTGCTGTTGCATGAGGTCATGAAGAGGCTCGTCACGCCGGATATGATGGTGGCGAGGAGGAGCGATATTTTCCGGAAAGAGGTTTTCATAAGATTGATAGTGATTGTATTGAGTTAAGTAAGTGATTTGTTGCTGCATTTGATGCGGAGTCAGCGGGGGCGGTGGTTTTCGCGGATCTCGGTTATGCGGCCGTCGGCCATGCACACCATCCGGTCGGTCTGGCGGGCCAGGGTCTCGTCGTGGGTCACGATGACGAAGGTCTGCCCCATGTCGCGCCTGAGGTCGAAAAAGAGCTTGTGGAGCTCGGCGCGGTTGACGGAGTCGAGCGAGCCCGATGGCTCGTCGGCCAGCACCACGCGCGGATTGTTGACCAGTGCCCTTGCAACGGCAGCTCTCTGCCGCTCGCCGCCCGACAACTCGGCCGGACGATGGCTCTCGCGGGCGCTGAGGCCCAGATAGCCTATCAGCTCGCGCGAGCGCCTGAATGCTTCGCTCCGGCTGCTCCCTCCGATAAGGGCGGGCATGGCTACGTTTTCGAGCACCGTGAACTCCGGCAGGAGCTGATGAAACTGGAAGACAAAGCCGATGTTGCTGTTGCGGAAGCGGGCCAGCCGCGTGTCGCTCAGAGCGAAGATGTCGGTGCCGTCATAGACCACCCGGCCTGAATCGGGCCTGTCGAGCGACCCGAGGATCTGCAGAAGAGTGGTCTTGCCCGCGCCGCTTGGTCCGGTGATGGCCATGACCTCGGCCGGACGTATCTCGAGCGAGATATCGCGGAGCACCACAAGATCGCCGAAACTTTTCCGTATGTCCGACACATTGATCATAGCTGCAAAAGTAACTATTTCCACCGACATGGCGAAATAATTAAAGTCTCTTTAACATCCGGGCCGGGGGAGCGACGGATAAGCCGACCGCCGCCCCGGCTGATTGTCGGGACGGCGGCGGTGGATGGTGTAGATCTGATATGTAAGGGGGCTTACTTGCTCAGTCGCTCAACAGTGGCCTGGATCTGGGCATCGTCGGGACGGATCTCGAGATACTTGTTGAAGTAGTCGATGGCCAGGGGCTTGTCGCCGCAGCTGGCGGCGTAGGTGCCCAGCACATAGTAGGCGGTGGCATACGAGCCGGCCTGCTTGCTCTTGTTGGCGGGGTCGGCGTCGAGAAGCTCAATCATGGTCTTGAAGGCCACGGCGGTGGGCTCGGTGGCACCCTCGGCGCTCAGGAGGAGCTGACCCTTGATGCGGTAGACGGTGGCATTGTCGGGCACGCGCTCTATGGCCTGATTGATATATTTCAGACCCTCGTTGGCGGCTGCGAGGCTGCGGGAGGGATCGTCGGGATATTCTTTCTGAAGCTGACGGGCATAGTTGTCGTAGCGGCGGGCCATGTTGACGATGTCGGTGGTGGTGCCGTGGCCGGCGTCGAGATAGTTCTTCATGGTCTCGACGGCCAGCTCGCCCTGGCCGGCGCGGTCATAGACAGCCGAGAGGCTCTTGAGCAGGTCGCCGTTGTCGGGGTTGGCTGCGATGGCCTTTTTGTAAGTGTCGATTGACTCGTCATATTTGCCCTGGTCGGCGAGTGCGTCGGCAAAGAGCACATAGTCGTTGGGGATGAGGTTGGCGCCGGGGATGCTGAAGAGCTTGCGGCCTGCCTCTTCGGCGGCTGCATAGTTCTTGAGGGCATTCTGGTTGAGCATGATCACGCGATACATGAAGTAGTTGTTGGGATCGGCTGCAAGCACCTTGTTGGCCATGTCGAGACTCTCCTGATTCTCACCGGCCGAGAAGGCGAGACCGGCAAAGCGCTGCTCGTCGTTCTGGAAGTGGTTGGGGTTGGCGAGATACTTCTTGTAGGTCTGGTAGGCCGAGCCAAACTGGTTGTTGTCGTAATACTTCTCGGCGAGCTCGCGCTGGGCCAGAGCCGAGTTGGGCTCCTTCTCGTTGAGCTCCTTGAGCTTGTTGATGGCGAAGGTGGGGTTCACGCGGAAGTAGGTCTGGGCATATTTGACGTATGCCTCGCGGTTCACGTGGCCCTTGTCCTCGTCCATGGTGATGGCCATCTCATAGAGTGAGGCGGCCTCGCCGGGATCGTTTTTGGCCGCCATGTCGCCCTGAAGCACATAGACGGCGGGCTCGGTGTTTTTCGAGTCCTTGAACGCTTTCTCGATGTTCTTGGCTATCTCCTTCTGATAGAGCACGGGATCCACATTCCAGTAGGCACGGGCTATTTCGGCTGAGATCGAAGCGTCTTTCTTGTCAAAGCTCAGGGCCTGCTTGAAATATGTCTCGGCGGTCTTCTTGTCGCCCTTGGCCAGAGCTATCTCGCCCAGACCGATGAAGTTGGGGGCGTATGTGGCATTGGCCTGCGAGCCCTGGGTGAAATACTTTTCGGCTGCAGCCAGATCTTTCTCGTCAAAGGCGATCTGTCCCAGATAGTAGTTGCTGACGGCCTTGTTGGTCGAAGCGTCGGAGAGGGTGTTGTTGAGGATGGTCTTGGCTACGTCCAGACGTCCGGCGTTGAAGTTGTCGACACCGTCCTGATAGCCCTGGGCATTGACAGCGCCCATGCCGCCTATGAGCATGGCGGCGGCAAGCGATACAAACGATTTTAATTTCATCTTGCAGATATATGGCTTATTATTTATTTCACTGTGTCTCTATAAACGGAGGCTATGGTATATTTAGTATGCGGGGCCCTGATAGCCGGGGGCCGGGCCCCGCATAGCTGTGTCGGTTGTGGGTCAGCGTGTCACTTCGACGCGCTGCGTATAGATGATGTTGGGCAGCACGCCGGTGCTCTGGATCAGTTTCTGACCCTGGAAGCCTGTGGCGAAGCTGTAGAAGCCGTGGCTTATCGTGCCGCCGGCAGCCGTGCAGATCATGTAGATCGAGCGTGTGAGGGGATACTCGCCCGAGTAGATATAATATTGGTAGGGGGCGTAGGCGTTGACCTGATCGGGTCCCGACACCTTGAGCACCTTCACCTCTTTGCGGAACTGCTGGTCGGGAGCCGAACCGACACTGTCGGTCAGCGCAGCGGCGCGCTCCTCGGTAGACATATCGGCTGTCGACATATCGGTCGACACCCAGCTCACACCGATCACACCGATGGCGTTTTTGTTGGCAGCAACAGCCTTGAACACATCCTCGCTCGACTTCTGGGCGAAGACGTTGGGCCCGAGCTCGCCGCCGTGGAGCAGCGAATCGCGCATGAACTGGACGGTCGACGATCCCTGATGGTCAAACACCACCTCGATGCGGCCCAGGCCATCGTTGGGCCACACATTGTTCCACTCGGTCTCTTTGCCCGAGAGGATCTCGGCAAGCTCCTCGGTCGAGAGCTGGTCGATGTTGTTGGCCGGATTGACAATAAGGGCAAGAGCGTCGACGGCGATGCGGCTCTGGCGCACCTGGCGGTCCTTGCTCTTGAGATAGGACACCTCCTTGTCGGTCAGCTCGCGGGTGCTCACGATCAGCTTGGTCGACAGGTTGAGCAGCGAGTCGAAGCAAGCGCGCTCATCCACATAATAGGGGATCACCGATGCCTTGGGATAGATATACTCATACACATCGATCTCCTGCTGGAGTACATTTTCAAACGAAGCGTCGCACACGATAGTGGCTATGCCGCTTGTCGAGGTCGACTGGGGCTTTTTGTCACACGACGAAAAAGCCGCGGCCATGACCACGGCGGTGGTCACGGCTGCTGCCTGTAGGGTGCTTATGAAGGGAAGTTTCATTGCATGGGGAGTGGGGGTCAGGGATTATTGTCGATGTTGGCGAACTGACGGTAGCCGCGCCAGATGCCGTAGGCCACGAAGATTGCGCCGGCTACCCAGCGGAGCCATGCCCAGCTGCCAGTGAGCCAGTCGAATACGCCGCAGAAGCAGAGGACACCCATGCCGATGTACACGATGATCATGATGATGCCGAATATATTGCGCATTGTCTGCGGTGTGCCGGTTTGATTACGATTGTTTCCCATAATGGATATAGTTGTGAAGTTGGTTATGAAGGAGGATTGTAAAAATTCCGCCGTCGCTTGGAGTCCGGTCGGTTTACTTTTCTAACACTCCTCCCACGCTAATGTTCGGATGTTTTACCTCTTTCATACTTATTCAGCCGTAAAATTATGAAAAAAAATGCAAATCCGCCATCTCCCCCCGCTTTTTTTCATCTTTTTTGCACCTTTGGCCCCCGCTTCAGATTTCATTCGTCTGCCCCGGCCCATCGTGCGCCATCGGTGCGCATCGCCGTCCGCAACCTTGATCGGGCGACCCGCGCCTGCGGGTCTCAGTGAGAGAGAAGCGCCATGTCGTGGGGTCGTTCGACCCCACGCTACTATCCTTTGGCCCGCGCTGCGGGCCTATTCGCGGCGGTGCCGTTGCGACCTGCG
>CAYWWE010000123.1:5117-6279 GCA_964461785.1 uncultured Bacteroides sp. | reverse complement strand
TGTAAAGGGATCGCGCATCCACGGGATTGTCCGCGAGCTGCGCAACGAAAACATCGACGTGATCAGCTGGACAGCCAACCCCGCCCTCTTCATCGAGCGCGCCCTCAGCCCCGCCCGCGTGAGCAACATCCGCATCGACGAAGAGGAGAAACGCGCCGAAGTGTTCCTGCGCCCCGAAGAGGTGAGCCTCGCCATAGGCAAGGGCGGCCTCAACATCAAGCTCGCATCCAAGCTCACCGGCTATGTGATCGACGTTTACCGCGAGACAGAGCAGGCCTATGAGGAGGATATCTACCTTGACGAGTTCAAGGACGAGATCGAGCCCTGGATCATCGATGCCCTCAAGGATATGGGCTGCGTCACCGCCAAGAGCGTGCTCTCCACTCCCCGCGAGGTGCTCATAGACAAGGCCGACCTCGAGGAAGAGACCGTAGACCATGTGATCGAAGTGCTCAGCGCCGAATTTGAGGATAGCGACAACACCGACGAGACCGACGAAAGCGACGAACCCGCCGATGCCGCGCCGGAAAACGAGGAAGCCAAGTAACAGATCCAGGAGCGGCCACCGGCCCATCGGCTCCCCGCTCCCTTTTACACAGGCACTCTCCACTATCCCCTTTAATATAGCATTACCTCCATACAATATATGCCGAGAACGAAAATAAGTAAAGTAGCGCGAGCGCTCAACATCAGTCTTCAGACTGCCGTCGACTATCTTGACGGGAACGGAATCGCCGTAGATTCCAACCCCAACGCCAAGATCGACGAAAGCGCTGTGATGCTCCTCGTCAAAGAGTATAACCCGTCGGCCGACGCCAAGGCCGTCACGGCATCCATCATGGCCGTCCCGGGCAAGGGCGCCGACCAACCGTCGGCACCGGAAGCTCCCAAGGCACCGGCCCGGGAGATGACACCCACGGCACCCGTCTCACAACCCTCAGCACCCGCTCCGGCTCCGCAGCCCTCAGCTGCCGCTCCGGCCGGTGTGCGTATTCTCGGCCGTATCGAACTCGACCGCAAAGGCAACCCCGTGCGCCGCACCGAGCCCAAGCCCGAACCGAAGCCCGAACCCAAACCCGAACCGAAGCCCCAGCCCAAGCCGGAGCCTAAGCCCGAGCCCAAACCTCAGCCCAAGCCCGAACCGAAACCCGAGCCCAAGCCT
>CAYWWE010000123.1:0-5017 GCA_964461785.1 uncultured Bacteroides sp. | reverse complement strand
GAACCGAAACCCGAGCCCAAGCCTCAACCCGAGCCCGAGGCCAAAGAGCCCGAATCAAAAGAGCCCGAGGTGTTTACCCTCCCGCCCCAGACCGAGCGTCCGCAGCTCAACATCGTGGGCAAGATCGATCTGGACGCACTCAACCAGTCGACCCGTCCCAAAAAGAAGCCCGCTCCAGGCCAGCGCGGCGTAGCAGCCGGAGCCACCGGCGACCGCAAGAAACGCAAGCGCATCAACGGCAAGGAGAAGGTCGACATCGAGAAGACCTCGCAGATGAGCGGCTCCGACAACCGCGGCGACAAGACCCGCGGCGAAGGACGCGGAGGCAACAAGGATGGCCGCGGTGGCAATGGCGGCAACCAGAACCAGGGCGGCCGCAACGGCGGCGGTCAGGGATCGCAGCGCGGCGACAAGACCCGCGGCCAGAAGCGCAACCAGGCTCCCCAGCACACCGAAGTCAACGAAGAAGATGTACAGAAGCAGGTAAAGGAAACCCTTGCCCGCCTCACCCAGAAAGACAAGGGACAGAAGAAAGGCGTCAAGTGGCGCAAGGAGAAGCGCGAAGCGTTTGCCTCCCGTGAGCGTGAGGCTATGGAGGCCGAAGAAGCCGAAAGCCGCACCCTGAAGCTCACCGAATTTGTCACCGCCAATGATCTGGCCGTGATGATGGACGTGCCGGTCAACAACGTCATCGCCACCTGCATGAACCTCGGCGTGATGGTGTCGATCAACCAGCGCCTCGACGCCGAGACCATCAATATCGTGGCCGATGAGTTCGGCTTCAAGACCGAATATGTGTCGGCCGAAGTGGTTGAGGCCATACAGAACATCGAAGACTCGGAGGATCAGCTCGTCACCCGTCCGCCCATCGTCACCGTCATGGGCCATGTGGACCACGGCAAGACCTCGCTCCTCGACTATATCCGCAACGCCAACGTCATAGCAGGCGAGGCCGGCGGCATAACCCAGCACATCGGCGCCTACAACGTAGGACTGCCCGACGGCCGCCACATCACATTCCTCGACACCCCCGGCCACGAGGCTTTCACGGCCATGCGTGCCCGTGGTGCCAAGGTCACCGACCTCTGTATCATCATCGTGGCAGCCGACGACAGCGTCATGCCGCAGACCATCGAGGCCATCAACCACGCCTCGGCAGCCGGCGTTCCCATCGTCTTTGCCATCAACAAGATCGATAAGCCCCACGCCAACCCTGAGAAGATCAAGGAGGAACTCGCCGCCATGAACTATCTTGTCGAAGACTGGGGCGGTAAATACCAGAGTCAGGACATATCGGCCAAGAAAGGCATCGGCGTGGAAGAACTGATGGAAAAGGTGCTCCTCGAAGCCGAGATGCTCGACCTCAAGGCCAACCCCGACCGTCCTGCTACAGGCTCCATCATCGAGAGCTCGCTCGACAAGGGCCGCGGCTATGTTGCCACCGTCCTGGTTCAGAACGGTACCCTCCGCGTGGGCGACGTGATCCTCGCCGGCACCCACCACGGCAAGATCAAGGCCATGTTTAACGAGCGCAATCAGCGCATCAAGCAGGCCGGTCCCGCCGAGCCTGCCCTAATCCTCGGCCTCAACGGCGCCCCCACCGCCGGCGACACCTTCAACGTGATGGAGAGCGAGCAGGAAGCCCGCGAGATAGCCAACAAGCGCGAGCAGCTGCAGCGCGAGCTCGGCCTCCGCACCAAGAAGATCCTCACCCTCGAAGACATCGGCCGCCGCCGCGCCATAGGCAACTTCCAGGAGCTCAACATCATCGTCAAGGGCGACGTGGACGGCTCCATCGAGGCCCTCTCCGACTCGCTCATCAAGCTCTCGACCGAAGAGATCCAGGTCAACGTGATCCACAAGGCCGTGGGCGAGATCTCGGAGAGCGACGTGACCCTCGCCGCCGCATCCGACGCCATCATCATCGGCTTCCAGGTGCGCCCGTCGCTGGCCGCCCGCCGTGCCGCCGAGCGCGACGGAGTGCAGATCCGCCTCTACTCCGTGATCTATCAGGCCATCGAGGAGGTGAAAGACGCCATGGAGGGCATGCTTGCCCCCGAGATCAAGGAGGAGATCACCGGCAGCGCCGAAGTGCTTCAGACCTACCACATCTCGAAGGTAGGCACCATTGCCGGAGCCATCGTCCGCGAGGGCCGCATCAAGCGCTCATGCAAGGTGCGCCTCATCCGCGAGGGAATCGTGCGCTACACCGGCGAGCTCGGATCGCTCAAGCGCTTCAAAGACGACGTCAAGGAGGTTGTCAGCGGCTACGACTGCGGCCTCTCCATCGCCGGCTACAACGATGTACGCGAAGGCGACATCATCGAAGCCTTTGAGGAAGTCGAGGTTAAGAAGACTCTCTGACACAATTGCTGACATTGCGTCCCGGTTCCGGTTATGCGGAGCCGGGGCGCCACTTTATCCACCACCCTCCCATGCCCACCGTCCATGTAAATATCGGCTCCAACCTCGGCGACAGTCACACCCTCGTCAGGCAGGCAGCCGAAGCCATCGGGCGCCGTCTGGGTGTGGAGATATCCATGGCTCCGCCGGAAGAAAGCGAGCCGTGGGGATTCGAGTCGGCCCACCGTTTTGTCAATCTCGGCATAGCCTTTGAGAGCGATCTCGATCCGCACCACCTCCTCGGCATCCTCCGGGAAATAGAAGCCTCGATCAGCACCGGTGCCCACAGGCATCCCGACGGCACGTATGCCGACCGTATGATCGACATCGACCTCATAGCCTCGGGCAGCGCCGTGATCGACACCCCTGCCCTCACTCTCCCGCATCCGAGGATGCACCTGCGTCCCTTTGTCCTCAGGCCCATGCTCGTGCTCGATCCCGGCTGGATCCACCCACTGCTCGGCCTCTCTCCCGCCGCCCTTCTGAGTCAGCTCTGACCACCGACCTAACTTTGCATAAGTAATCAACACTCAATATTCCTGCAAGCTGATGGAATCGAAAATAGACGAAGCACGCTCGCGCAAAGCATCCGGCGCCTGCAACTGCGCCCAGGCCATAACCTCGACCTATGCACCCGCCGTAGGGCTCGACACCCACACAGCCATGCTCATGGCCGGAGCCTTCGGCGCCGGAATGGGCAACATGGAAGGCACCTGCGGCTCGCTCATCGGAGCCGGCATGATCATAGGTGTTGCAACAGCCGACCGCGTCCGCGCCATGCAGGCCATGAAGCGGATGATGGATGCCTTTGCCGCACGAAATGGCTCAGTGAAATGCCGCGAGCTCAAAGGCATAGACACCGGATCACCCCTCCGCCACTGCAACGACTGCGTGGCCGACTCAGCCGAATTCCTTGAAGCCGAACTATCTCAACTCAGCCCCAGATGACACATACACCCACCCGCATAGCAGTGATAGCTGCAATGGACAAGGAGGTCAATCTCCTCCTGTCACTCCTCGGCCCGAATACCGAAACACTCAAAGCCGGCCTGACAACCCTCACCATTGGCCGCATCGGCTCAGCACGCGTCGCAATAGCCAAGAGCGGCATAGGCAAAGTCAACGCCGCCCTGGCCACACGCGACATCATCGACCACTTCCGCCCCGACGCTGTGGTGAGCACCGGAGTGGCCGGAGGCACCGGATCGGAAGCCGGCATACTCGATGTGGTGGTGGCCGACCGCCTGGCCTACCACGACGTGTGGTGCGGCCCCGGCACGGAGCCATGCGTGCCCGACGGATTCCCCGCCTTTTTCGCCGCCGATCCCGACCTGCTCGCCCTGGCCGCCCTTGAGCCACGCAAAGGCGTGGTGCGCGGCCTCATCTGCTCGGGCGACTCATTCATATCCCGCGCCGGGGAGGTTGCCAAGATCCGCCGCAAACAGCCCGAAGTTCTCGCCGTGGAGATGGAGAGCACCGCCATCGCACATGTATGCGCAGCCGAGGGGGTGCCCTTTGTTGCTGTGCGCGTGGTCAGCGACACCCCCGGAGCACACTCCGACAATGCCTCGCAGTATGAAAACTTCTGGGAGGTGGCTCCGCAGCGCACCTTTGCCGTTGTCAGCTCACTGCTCGGCGAGATGGCCGGCATCACACCCGCAGCCAAGTGAAGGACCTGCGCCCCGTCAAGGGCAAATATTACATCGCCGGACTCATTGCCGAGGGGGAGCATGAGCATCAGGACTTCAAATACTCCATCTCCGATGCCCGCAAGATAGCCCGCTCCATAAGCGCCTTTGCCAACGCCGGCGGAGGGCGCCTACTCATAGGTGTCAAGGACAATGGAGTGATAGCCGGCGTGCGCAACGAGGAGGACATCTTCGTTGTAGAAGAGGCCGCCAGCCTCTACTGCGAGCCCGAAATATCTCCTGAGTTCACTGCCTTCCGCGTCGACGGCGGCCTGACGGTGATACGCGTCGAGATCAGCGCCACCCCTCATCTGCGCCCGGTCATGGTGCGCGAAGCCGACGGATCGCGCCGCGCCTACTATCGCGTAGCCGACGAGAACATAGCGGCGCCCGAGCTCATGGTGCGCTCATGGCGCGAGTCGGCGGCAGGCACACTCTTCCGTCTGACCGACACAGCTCGCGTGGCAATGGCCCTGCTCGAAAACTCGGGCTATCTTACCGCCGACCTCCTTGCCACCCATGCCGGAATATCGCGGGCCTCAGCCGAGAGCATCCTCATCACCCTCTATGGCATGAGCCTCGTAGAGTGGCACTACTCCGACGGCATATTCCGCCTCATCGCCCGCAGGGAATGATCACCTAAGCATCATAACGGCTCAAACAGATTACGGGCCGCTGCTATGCTTCGCGCACTGCAGCGGCCCGGTTTGGGGTTTTATCTATCTATCAATCTATCACTATTCTATCTTGGGGGAGGAGAGGGAGTAGCCGCGATCAGCAGGCGTAGTCGGCGAAGCGCTCCTGGAGCTGCTGGCGGGCAAAGAAGATGCGGCTCTTTACGGTGCCAAGAGGGAGGTCCATCTTCTCGGCTATCTCCTGATATTTGTATCCGGCAACGTGCATCGAGAACGGTACGCGATATTTCT
>CAYWWE010000122.1:0-6318 GCA_964461785.1 uncultured Bacteroides sp. | reverse complement strand
TGATGGCTATCGACGCCCTCAACCGCAACGAATCGTGCGGCGCACACTTCCGCGAGGAGTATCAGACCGCCGACGGCGAGGCTGCCCGCAACGACGAAGACTACATGTATGTGTCCTGCTGGAAGTACACCGGCGACAACGAGAAGCCCATCCTTCTCAAGGAGCCCCTCAAGTATGAGGCCATCAAAGTACAGACCCGCAACTACAAGTCGTAATCCCCAATCCCCTTCATCACCCATACACAGAAACAAATGGAAACAACTATAAGCGTTAACCTCAAAGTCTGGCGTCAGCGTGGCCCGAAGGAGAAGGGACAGTTCGTCAGCTATCACCTCGACAACGTATCCACCGGCTCATCCTTCCTCGAGATGCTCGACATGCTCAACCAGCAGCTCGTTGACCAGAACGAGGAGCCCGTGGTGTTTGACAGCGACTGCCGCGAGGGCATCTGCGGTATGTGCTCGCTCTATATCAACGGCCATCCCCACGGCCCCGTACAGGGCATCACTACCTGCCAGCTCCACATGCGCAAGTTCAACGACGGCGACACCATCACCATCGAGCCCTGGCGCTCGGCAGCCTTCCCCGTTGTCCGCGACCTTATGGTCAACCGCAACGCCTTCGACCAGATCCAGCAGGCCGGTGGCTATGTATCGTTCAACTGCGGCGGCGCTCAGGATGCCAACAATCTCCCCATCTCTAAGGAGGTGGCCGACATGGCCATGGACTCAGCCACTTGCATCGGTTGCGGCGCCTGCGTTGCAGCTTGCAAAAACGGCTCGGCCATGCTCTTCGTCTCAGCCAAGGTGAGCCAGTTTGCCCTCCTGCCTCAGGGCCAGGTTGAGCGCAAGCGCCGTGCACGCGCAATGGTGGCCAAGATGGACGAGCTCGGCTTCGGCAACTGCACCAACACCGGTGCCTGCTCGGCCGAGTGCCCCAAAAACATCTCGCTGAGCAACATCGCCCGCCTCAACCGCGAGTTTATCAACGCCAAGCTCTCTGACTGATCTGATCATCAGGCACAACAATACGGTCCCGACGGCAACCAGCCGCCGGGACTCTCTTTTTCGGGCATTATGCTCGCTGAGGGTCCGGAGATCTCCCCGTCCACCCCGAGAGATCCCTGAGATTTCGGGAAATACAATTATATGGGGCCATATTGATCAATCTTATCGTTAATTTTGTTATTTTTGCAAACATTCGCTTTAACGCGTCTGCAAACGTCCCCACTCCCTGCCCCTCATAACCTCACACCTCTCTCACCCCACGCCTATGATGAAACAAGACCTACTTCAGATATATGCCGACTCGTTCCGCCTCAACTGGGATCTTCCTGCCGTTACCGACTATGCCGGAGGATCATCGATGACCTACGGCGAATTTGCCCAACGCATAGCCCGCACGCATATCTTCTTTCAGGAATGTGGCATCAGGCGGGGCGACAAGATCGCTCTGCTCGGCAAGAACACCTCGTCGTGGGTCACGATCTTTATGGCGACGATTACTTACGGGGCAGTCATAGTGCCCATCCTCGCCGACTTCAATCCCCTCGACGCCCAGCACATCATCAACCACAGCGAAGCCGTGATGCTGTTTTGCTCCGAATCGATATGGGAAAACATCGACTTCGACAGCCTCATCAATGTAAAGTCGGTCATGAGCCTCGACGGCACCCGTCTGCTCGGCGAGCATCCTAAAAACTCCGGCAAGGTGGCCAAGGTGCTTGAGCGGGTAGCCCGTATCTACGATTCGCGCTATCCCTCGGGTTATGGCGCCAACGACATCAAATATCCCAAGCTGCCCAAAGACTCGCTGTGTGAGATCAACTATACCTCCGGATCGACAGGCTTCTCCAAGGGAGTCATGCTGAGTCTCAACAATCTGTGCGGCAATGTGGTGTTTGGCGTGGAATCGCGCCTCCACTACCGTGGCAGCCGCTGCCTGAGCTTCCTTCCCCTGGCCCATGCCTACGGTTGCGCCTTCGACATGCTCACCCCCTTGGCCGCCGGCTCTCACATCACTCTCTTTGGCAAGACTCCCACTCCCCGGCTGCTGCTCAAAGCCCTCGGCGAGGTGAGGCCCAACCTCATCATCTCCGTGCCGCTGATCCTGGAGAAAATCTACCGCAAGCAGATCCTTCCGCAGCTCAACAGCCCCCGCATCAAGCGGCTGCTGGCCATCCCGCTCGTGCGCGGTCAGGTCTACAAGAGCATCCGCCGCAAGCTGATCGACGCTTTCGGAGGCTGCTTCAGTCAGGTCATCATCGGAGGCGCCGCCCTCAACCCCGAAGTTGAGGCATTTCTGCTCCGCATCAAATTTCCGCTGACGGTGGGCTACGGCATGACCGAATGCGGGCCGCTCATCAGCTACACGTTCTGGAAAGAGTTCGTGCCCGGATCGGTGGGCCGCACACTGCCCGGCATCATGCACTCCCGCCTCAGCTATCCCGACGATCAGGCCGCCGTTCCCACAATGGTTTCGGACGGACGCGAGATGCCTGTAGGAGAGATCTGCGTCAAGGGCGAGAACGTAATGCTCGGCTACTATAAGAATCCCGAGGCCACGGAGGCCGCGATCGACCCCGACGGATGGCTCCACACCGGCGACATGGGCTCGATCTCCGACAACGGCACCGACGGCACCATCTTCATCAAAGGGCGCTACAAGACAATGATCCTGAGCGCCAGCGGCCAGAACATCTATCCCGAAGAGATCGAGGCCAAGATCAACAATATGCCCTACGTTGCCGAGAGTCTGGTAGTGGAGCGCGGCCCGCGTCTGGTGGCAATGGTCTATCCTGACTATGAGGCGATGGATGCCGCCGGGCTCACCCTGCCCAAGATGGATCCGGTGATGGATCTGGTGCTCAAGGAGGTCAACAGCCAGCTTGCCCCCTACGAGCAGCTTTCGGCCATACAGATGGTCGACATCGAGTTTGAAAAGACCCCCAAGAAGTCGATCAAGCGCTATCTCTACAAATAAGTCCTTCTCCCCCCTCCAAACCACTCATTCTCATTCCTGCTCTAAACCGATATGACGTTTTTCGCCACACCCTGGATTCTCTGGACCATCTTCGCGCTCTATGGCGCGACGATGCTTGGCCTGGCAGGCATCATTGTGAGCGAGAACCGCAATCCGGTCAAGAGCCTCGCGTGGGTCACCGTGCTGCTCACCTTTCCCGTAGGCGGCCTGATCCTCTACCTTTTCTTCGGACGCTCGATCAAAAACACCCGCATGATCTCGCGCCGCAAGAAGCGCGCCCTGAAGAAGCTGGAAGAGAAAGCCACCCTGCGCCCTGCCGGATCGGAGCCCGAGATAATCTCGCGCGAAAACGCCCAGCTCGCCATGCTCGCCATGAGGCTCAACGATTCGCGTCTGCTGTCTGACTCCCGCGTCGAGATCTTCACCTCGGGCAAGGAGAAATTCGATCGGCTGATGGAGGACATACGCGAAGCCCGCAAGTGCGTGTCGCTCCAGTATTATATTTTTGAAGACGACGAGCTCGGGCAGCGTCTGGCCGATCTTCTCATCGAGAAAGCCCGGCAGGGGGTCACCGTCCGCGTGATCTACGACGATATCGGATCGATCAAGGTGAGCCGCCGCTTCTTCAAGCGCATGGCCGCCGCCGGCGTGAGGGTATACCCCTTCTTCCGCGTCACCTTCCCCCCATTTGCCACCCGCATCAACTGGCGCAACCACCGCAAGATCGTGGCCATCGACGGCAAGATCGGATATATCGGAGGCATGAACGTGGCCAAGCGATACATCAGCGGCAGCAAGCGCTTCCCGGTGTGGCGCGACACCCATCTGCGCGTCACCGGACCGGGCGTGGCAGCCCTGCGCTACTCCTTTGCCGTTGACTGGGGCTTCATGGGTCAGCCGCTCGACATGGACTCCGAGTCGGCCGGGCAGCCCTCTTGCTACGGCATGGTCAAGATGGCCGACCGCGACGAAGCCGAAGGCCTTCCCGCCTCGGTTCAGCTCGTCACCTCGGGCCCCACAGACCCCTGGAGCAATGTTGAGCTCATCCTTCTCAAGGCCATAAGCAGCGCCCGCAAGCGCGTGTGGATCCAGACCCCCTATTTCCTGCCGCCCGAGGGCATGCTCCGGGCGCTGCACACCGCTGCGCTGGCCCGTGTCGATGTGCGCATCATGATCCCGCGCATGTCCGACTCGGCAGTGCTCACCTACGCTTCACGGAGCTACATCACCGAATGTCTCAACGCCGGAGTCAAAGTATATCTCTACACGGCCGGCATGCTCCACTCCAAGGTGGTGATCGTCGACGATGAGTTCTCGTCGGTGGGATCGGCCAACATAGATTTCCGCTCGTTCGAGCACAATTTCGAGGGAAACCTGATGATCTATGGTCCGGAGGTCAACGCCGAGCTGCGCAAGATCTTCTCGGCCGACACCAACAGCTGCAAGCGCCTGCGCCTCATCGACTGGTCGCGACGCCCTGTCTATCAGAAGACTATGGAGAGCATCATGCGTCTCCTGAGCCCGGTGCTCTGACGCTTTCGCGCGCCCGTGGACGGGATAATTGCCTCGACGACCCGTTTTTTTTGACCCGCGGCTTAGCGTGGCCTTGAAAATTTTTAGTAAATTTGCAGAAAATTGGGAAAAGCATGAGCGAACTCCAGCAACGCATCGAATCAGTGGCCCGCAAAGCCACCCTGCTCTCCACCAGATGCCAGCTGTTGCGGCGCGAAAAGGCCGAAGCCCTCGAGACGATAGCGCGGCTCGAAGCCACCGTGGCAGAGCAGGCCAAACGCATCGAGGAGCTCACCACCAAGCTCGAATACATGACCGTAGTGTCGGTGATCGAGCCCTCGGCCAGTGAGCGCTACGCCGTCCGCCAGCGCCTCTCCCGATTGCTGCATGACATAGACCTATGCATCGCCGACCTCAGCGACTGCAATGAAAGATAGCCTCAATATCACACTCAATATAAGCGGCGAGCAGCTAAAGCTCACCGTTCCCCGCGAGGAGGAGGAGATAATGCGCGAAGCCGCCAGCCAGCTCAATCAGGCCATGCGCCGGATGCAGGCGAGCTTCAAGGATGTATCGGCCACCCACGCCTGGGCCCGCGTAGCACTCCTTTTTGCCCGCGGATACATATCGGCCAAGGCTGCCGCCAAGGCAACCGACACGATGCTCGCCGGACTCGAAAGCCAGTTCGATGAGTTGCTCATGGAGCAATAAGCTCCCCGATGTTGATCTTTCGTTGACACAATCTGATTCCGCCGACCGGACAGGGCCTGCCATGCATGCCTTGCCCATTTTTTATTGTCCCCGCACCGGGGCCAGACATAACGACGAAACAACCCTACAACCCATAAACCCAGAATAATAGCCCACATAACCATTCCCACAGCAATTTTGATACAATGAATAGTGTGATTCTTTTCATAGTGATAGCCATAGCGGCAGCCGCGATAGCTGTTGTCGCCACGCTCATCATCCAGCGCAATATGGCGTCGACACGCGCCAAGTCGATCATGGAGGAGGCCCGCCTGGAGGCCGATGTGCTCAAAAAGAACAAGCTCCTCGAAGCCCGCGAGGAGAGCATCAAGATCACCTCCGACGCCGAGCGTCAGGCCCAGAGCCGTATGAGCAAGATCCAGAGCACCGAGAGCAAGCTCAAGCAGCGCGAAATGCAGCTCAACCAGCAGCAGAGCGAGACCGCCAAGGCCCGCAACGAGCTTGAGCAGAACCGCCGCAAGCTCGACGACATCTCGGCCCGTCTCGACAACCGCCGCGCCGAGATCGACGCCCTTGAGCGCAACGCCCGCGAGGAGCTCGAACGCATCTCGGGCCTCACCGCCGACGAAGCCCGCGAGAAACTCGTCGAGAGCCTTAAGGACGAGGCCAAGACAGCCGCCGCCTCATATATCAACGACATAATGGACGAGGCCAAGCTCACGGCCAACAAGGAGGCCAAGAAAATCGTGGTGCAGTCGATCCAGCGCGTTGCCACAGAGACCGCTATCGAAAACTCAGTCACCGTGTTCCAGATCGACAGCGACGAGATCAAGGGCCGCATCATAGGCCGCGAAGGCCGCAATATCCGGGCTCTCGAAGCCGCCACCGGTATCGAGATCATCGTCGACGACACCCCCGAAGCCATCGTCCTCTCAGGCTTCGATCCCGTGCGCCGCGAGATAGCCCGCCTCGCCCTGCATCAGCTCGTGGCCGACGGCCGCATCCACCCCGCCCGCATCGAGGAGGTAGTGGCAAAGGTGCGCAAGCAGATCGAGGAGGAGATCATCGAGACCGGCAAGCGCACAGCCATCGACCTCGGCATCCACGGCCTGC
>CAYWWE010000121.1:0-6367 GCA_964461785.1 uncultured Bacteroides sp. | reverse complement strand
AACGTTTTTTGAGGGGAATAGGCAAAAAATTAGTAATTTTGCAGCCTATTATGTCTGAAGAGTACCAATCATGAACATATCATATTCCTGGCTCAAACGCTACATTTCACTCCCCGACTCTATGACTCCCCAATCGCTGGCCGACGTCCTGACGTCGATCGGCCTCGAAGTGGGCACTGTCGAGGAGGTTGAGTCGATCCGCGGCGGTCTGCGCGGCATTGTCACCGGTCGTGTCCTGACCTGCATCCCTCATCCCGACAGCGATCATCTCCATATCACGACTGTTGATCTCGGTGGCGAATCGCCCGAGACCATTGTGTGCGGCGCTCCTAATGTGGCTGAGGGTCAATATGTGGTCGTGGCTACCGTTGGGACAACTCTCTACGACGGCGACCGCGAGTTTCAGATCAAGAAGTCGAAGATACGCGGCGTGGAGAGCCGCGGCATGATCTGCGCCGAAGATGAGATAGGCATAGGCACGAGCCACGCCGGCATAATCGTTCTCCCGGATACTCCGGCTCCCGGCACTCCCGCCGCCCAGTATTTCGGCCTGGAGAGCGACTGGGTGCTTGAGGTGGATCTGACGCCCAACCGCGTGGATGCGGCCAGCCACTACGGTGTGGCGCGCGATCTGGCAGCCTATCTTGCCTGCCATGCCGACGGCGCAGCCCTGTCCCGTCCCACGCCGGAGGGCTTCAAGGCCGACCGCGCTGACGGTGCCGTGACGGTGGAGGTGGCCGATCCGAAGCTCTGCCCCCGCTATTCGGGCGTCACTATCCGTGGTATCAAGGTTGAGGAGAGCCCCAAATGGCTCAAGGATATCCTTACCGCTGCCGGACAGCGCCCGATCAACAATATCGTTGACATCACCAACTATATCCTGCTCGGCCTCGGTCAGCCGCTCCATGCTTTTGATCTGGCCAAGGTTGCGGGAGAGAAGATAATCGTGAAGACCTGCCCCGAGGGCACTCCCTTCACCACCCTCGACGGGGTAGAGCGCAAGCTCGACTCGCGCGATCTGATGATCTGCTCGGAGGAGGGCCCGATGTGTATCGCCGGTGTGTTCGGCGGCCTCGACTCGGGCGTCACGGAGAGCACTACCGACGTGTTTATCGAGAGTGCGTATTTCAACCCGACCTCGATCCGCAAGACGGCGCGCCGCCACGGGCTGTCGACCGACGCCTCGTTCCGCTATGAGCGCGGCACCGATCCCTCCGTGACTCTCGACATTGCCAAGATCGCAGCCATGCTAATCAAGGATATAGCCGGAGGCGAGATATGCGGCGAGCCTGTCGACATCTATCCCGAGCCGATCAAGCCCGCCGAGGTGGAGCTGGGATATGACTACACCGACCGTCTCATAGGCAAGAAGATCCCCCATGACACGATCGACTCGATCGCCGAGTCGCTCGAGATGGAGATCATAGCCCGCAACGGCGACGAATCCGTTACCCTCCGGATCCCCACCTATCGCGTGGACGTGACCCGTCCGTGTGATGTGGTCGAGGATATCCTGCGCATCTACGGCTACAATAATATCGAGATCTCCGACCGCTTGCGCGGCTCGCTCTCGTTCAAGAGTGATGTCGATGCCGACCGCAATCTGCGCAATCTGGTTGCCGACCGCCTCACGGCTATGGGCTTCAACGAGATCCTCAACAACTCGCTCAGCTCGGCCGACTACTATACCGATCTGCCCGGCTATCCGGCCGACAACTGCGTGACACTCCTCAATCCGCTGAGCCGCGATCTGAGCGTTCTGCGCCAGACACTCCTGTTCGGCGGCCTCGAGAGCCTCGCCCACAATATCAACCGCGGCCTGAAAGGGCTGATGATGTATGAGTTCGGCAATGTCTATTCCCGCAAGCCCGATGTGGAGATCACGGCCGAAAATCCGCTCGCACCTTTCCGCGAGAGGGCTCAGCTCGCTCTGTGGATGACAGGCGCCATGCGCCAGGCCAACTGGCTGCGTCCCGAGGCTGAGGCAACGGTGTTTGATCTCAAAGCTATCGTGGCCTCGATCCTGACCGTCCTCGGCATCAGCGACCGCGAGATCACCATGACTCCCGCCGCCAACCCCCTCTATGCCGCCTCGCTCGAGATAGCCACCCGGTCGGGCAAGCTCCTCGGCACCCTCGGCATCCTCTCGAAGGCCGTGGCCCGTCTCGGCGGCGTGAAGCAGGAGGTGCTCTATGCTCAGCTCGACTGGACCTCGCTCTCGGCCCTCGCCCTGAAAAAGAGCGTCAGCTTCTCACCGCTGCCCAAGACTCTCCCCGTGCGCCGCGATCTCGCCCTGCTTCTCGACACGGCTGTGACCATGAGCCAGGTGGAGAGCACCGTAAGGCAGGCCGGCGGCAAGCTGCTCCGCAGCGTCGACCTCTTCGACGTGTATGAGGGCGAGCATCTGCCCGAGGGCAAGAAATCGTATGCCATCGCCGTGACCCTGCGCGACGACGAGAAGACCCTCGTCGACCGTCAGATCGAGGCCGTGATGGAGAAGATCGTGGCTGCGCTCAACAAGCGCCTCGGAGCCGAGCTCCGCTGACCCTCACTGCTGTGAATTTAATCCGACTATCATAATAAATACAACAATATCATCATACTACTCCCATGGGAAGAGCGTTTGAATATCGTAAAGCCAGAAAACTGAAGCGCTGGGGCAACATGAGCCGCACCTTCACCCGTATAGGCAAGGAAATCACCATCGCCGCCAAGGCCGGCGGTCCCGACCCCGACACCAACCCCCGCCTGCGCGTCCTGATGCAGAACGCCAAGGCCGCCAACATGCCCAAAGACACCGTTGAGCGCGCCATCAAGAAAGCAACCGAAAAGGATGCCTCCGACTACAAGGAAATCGTATATGAAGGCTACGGCCCCTTCGGCATCGCCATCGTTGTGGAGGCCGCTACCGACAACAACACCCGCACCGTGGCCAACGTGCGCTCCTACTTCAACAAGCACGGCGGCAACCTCGGCACCCAGGGCTCACTCGCTTTCCTCTTCGACCACAAGAGCATCTTCAAGATCAAACCCAAAGAGGGCGTTGACCACGACGAGCTCGAGCTCGAAGCCATCGACTACGGCGTGGAGGAGATCGTGCCCGAAACCGTCACCATCAACGAAGACGGCGACGAAATGGACGTATGGGCCATCTACGGACCCTTCGAGGAGTTTGCCAACATCCAGAAGTTTGTTGAGGAAGCCGGTCTGGAGCTCGTTTCGGCCGAATTTGCACGTATCCCCAACGACCTGAAAGAGGTTACTCCCGAGCAGCGCGCCTCTCTCGAAAAACTCCTTGAGAAATTTGAGGAAGACGAGGACGTGCAGAACGTTTACCACAACATGAAGGAAGAGGACGAATAATCCCTCCCGCTCCCGTCTACTGAATCCATAAATGTCTCCCCGCCCGGATCTGCTTCCGCGCGGGGAGACATGATTTATATAACCCTGAGATCATCACCTCATTTCAGGCCATAACTGTCGAGACATTACCGCAGGCGGTATTCGATGATTATGGGATTGGATTCGGGGGAGATGCCGCTTTTACCGATTGCGTCGGCAACGATGACGGCTATCTTATCTTTCTCGGCGCCGACCGACTCGGCTCCTATCGCGGCAATGTATCCGTCGGGTGTACCGGTAGAGAAAAGTATGTCGGGGAGGGAGCCGGGGGTTGTGCCGGTGATGTCGTCGGTCGTATTGCCGAAGCTGACGGTGCGAGGGGTCGACGAGGGTGAGCTGATCCACAGTCTGAACGTCGAGAAGTCAGGAGCGGCGGTGATCATCATCTTTGAGACACCGTCGGTGATAATGCGGCCGAGTTGTGTCCCCTCGTGCTTACCCTGCATAGTGCCGAACTCGGTCGGAGCAAGAGTTTCCCGATATCTGGCAAGAGTCTGAATATCGGGAATATCGGTGATAAGCGTGTCGCTCCAGCTGTTGGTCGCGGGGTCAAACACAAGTGTCTCGTTGCACCATGTGGGACTCTGCATTACCTTTCCCCCCTCAATCGCTATAAACCGGTCGGGTGTGCCTATATTGGAGAGTGGAGTAGAGGGTGCGAAAGCCATCAGTTCGTTTCCGTCGGGTGAATATAGATGCAATGTCAGGGAGTCGCGTCCGGCGTATGTAAGCAGGTGATCGGGAAGGGCAAGGATATTTTCGGCAGGTGAGGATAAAGTGCGTGAAGCGATAAACTGCCCTTCGGGGTTGAAATATAGGAGCCGCCGGCTTCCGTCGGCCACGATTATGGCTGTATCGGTCACGGCAAAGTCAACTCCGGTGAATGGCGGAATCTCTCCCGGGCCTTCACCTCTACGGCCTATGTTATGTACAAAAGCCCCTGTAGCGGCATCGAATACGGCTATGTCGCCCATCCCTGCTATGCGTCCTCTCTCGGAGTAGACATAATATCGGCCGCCATGTTTCACGATTTTGCTTACGGTTCCAACCACCACAGAGTCGCTGCTTTCGAGGGGTACAACCCTTACTACCTCGATAATGTCGGAAAGGTTGGCGGCGGGAAGTTCCTGAGCATCGCTCACATTGAAGAAATGCTGCGAGTCAGTATGGGGCTTGCTGCACCCGCAGAGTACGAGGGCCGTGACAGTGGCCGCTATTAGATGAGATTTCATGGGGTCGGATATAGAGTTGATTCTGAAATTTGAGGCTGTAAATATAAGTCTGTCTGGTTCTGTCTGGAAATTTCCCACTGCTTCCGGAGTCGGTTGCAAAGTTAATATAACCTTACTTATTGTGCAAGAGCGTCCGGATGCTTATACCAATCTCAACCCCTGTTGTGTCATTCGTTTAATAATTGTATCTTTGCCAAAAATAATCTCCCATGGATCGGAACCGGATACTCAAAAGCATCAAAGACCTTCTGGCGCATACAATGCCGCAGGGGGCCAGTGTGTTTCTGTTTGGGTCGCAGGCGCGAGGTGATTATTCATCTGACTCTGACTGGGATGAGATACAAGTTGAGCCTCTTATTGAGCCAACTGAGATGCTCTTATATCCAAATTAGGATTGTTGATTTTCAGATAAAATTCGTAAGTATTAATGAATCTGTAATGATTTAATGGTGATTACTATGACACAATATTGGAAGATAGGCCTGGTGGCCGTGGCCTTAGCAGCTGTTCTCGGGGCGTGTTCGGGAGAATCAGAAAGCGATATCCCGACTCTTGATATTGCCGGCAATCTGCAGTGTGATGACACCGGCAGTATATCTGATCTCTTCCATGTGGAGTGGGCGCTGATTCCGGAGCTCACAGACTCGACGCTGCTATCGTTCCCGCAGGTTGTGGGCTATGACGGCAATGTAGTGTATCTCAGAGATAATAACCGTATGCTCCGGTATGACGGCCCTACGGGTCAGTGTCTGTCGTCGTTTGACCGCTCAGGCGAGGGGCCAGGCTACTATCTGCCCGACCTGCTGGATGCCTACAAGATGCCCGCCAACACCGATTGGATGATTTATGAATTGAATTCGAGGATGCGCTACATATTCACGGAGAGCGGGCGGTTTGTGTCGGAACAGAATACCGGTGAGAAGGTGACTATCCTTCCGTGTGGCAATGGCTGGCTTACCCTCAACGACCGTCATGCCGCCACCAAGGTGTTTAAGCACCTTTCATCTGATTTTCAGTTTGTCGACTCGATTATCACCCCCTTTCCCGTGCATATCATGAAAGAGGGAATAAGCCATTCGCCCAGACTTTCGGTGGCAGGAAAAGATGTGATTTTCCTCGAAGAAGATGCTCCGGCCGACACCCTTTTCGCTATTGGGGAAAGAGGAGGCCTGAAACCGCTCGCGGCTATAGAACTCGGAAGTCTGAAGATGCCGCAGTTTGACTCTTATGACACATACAAGAAGGAGCGAAGCAAGTATCTTCGCTACAACATAACTGTGGCCGGGAATCATGCGGTAGTGACTTACGGTTATAACGACAAAATGACCGCCCAGATATATTCTCTCGAAAATGGAGAACTACTGTTTTCAACCACGTCTGACTCTCCTGAAGCATACGGCTTGCCGATTGAGGTGGATGGTAAGGCCATCTACGGCATACCGATGAATTTCAGTGGCGAGAATAGCCTGTATCTGTTGGTGATAAGCGAATTTTCAGCTCTCCTGACCGGCGACGAGGAGTGTAATCCTATGATAGTGAAGCTCACAATCTAATCCCGAATAATCGATGATTCCTCGAGATTTATTAGATCATAAAACATCAGTCTGGTTGGCTTTTCAATATCTCCACTACTCAAATAGAGGAATCAGTGTAGAACTCGTCTAAGGTCATGTGTGAAAATTGCGGGATAACATTTTCATTACGGTGTCATAAGCGGCCTTGATCTGAGCTTT
>CAYWWE010000120.1:0-6466 GCA_964461785.1 uncultured Bacteroides sp. | reverse complement strand
AGATGAAAAGTCGAAAGTCGTCTCTGTAAAGATGACAATGGCTTTCAGCCTGAGAGGGCGGCGAGGGCTTGCGGGAGGAGGGGGAGGGAGGGTGAGAGCAGCCGTAGGTCGGGGTAGCGGCGCATCCAGGTGAGCTGCTTTTTGGCATAGACGCGGGTGTTGCGGGCGATCTTGGCCTCTGTCTCCTCAAGGGTCATGATTCCGTCAAGAAAGGCAAAAGCCTCTTTCAGCCCCACGGTGTTGAGGGAGTTGAGATGGCGCTGGGGAGCAACGGAGCGCGCTTCGTCGATCAGGCCGTCGCTGATCATGGCAGCTGTGCGTGTGGCGATGCGGGAAAAGAGATCTTCTCGCGGGTGGTCGATAGCCAGACGGATCACGTCAAAACCTCTGTCGCGCTCTTTGCTGCGCCCGATCAGCGAGGAATAGGGCTGCCCGGCCATGAGGCTGATCTCTATGGCGTGGATAATCCGGCGGGGATTGGATAGATCGACTTTAGCGGCATAGTCTGGATCGACCTGCATCAGCTCGGCGCGGATAGCCTCCATTCCGCCCGCCGAATAGAGTTTGAGCACTTCTCCACGGATCTCGTCGGAAACCGTGGGAAGCTCATCGAGACCGTCGGTCAAGGCATCGATATACATCATTGAGCCGCCGCACACGATGGCCCGGTTGCTTCCGCGATCAAAGGCTCCCGGCAGGATGGCCCGGGCGTCATCTGCAAACCGTGAGGCCGAATAATAGGCGTCGAGCGGCAGGATGCCGACAAGATGATGCCTGACAGCCGACAGCTGCTCCGGCGTTGGAGCAGCTGTCGCTACAGGTATTCCGCGATAGATCTGACGCGAGTCAGCCGAGATGATCTCGCAGCCGAGGGCAGATGCGAGATCCACGGCCAGAGCGCTCTTGCCTGAGGCCGTAGGGCCGGTGACCACAATCAGCTGCGGCCGGACACTCATCTGGATGTGGCGGCGAGGCGTGCAATCTCTACGATCACCGCAACGGCTTTCTTCATCGACTCGATAGGAACAAACTCGTAGCGGCCATGGAAGTTGAGGCCGCCGGCGAAGATGTTGGGGCAGGGGAGTCCCTTGAACGAGAGCTGGGCTCCGTCTGTGCCGCCACGGATGGGCACCACTTTGGGTTTGACGCCGGCCTTCCGCATGGCCTCCTCGGCTATGTCTATGATGTGCATCACAGGCTCGATCTTCTCGCGCATGTTGAAATACTGATCCTTGATCTCGATCGAGGCAACGCCGGGAAATTCGTTGTTGATCTTGCGGGTGAGATGCTCGAGCTCTTTCTTGCGGCGCTCGAAGCGGTCGCGGTCGTGGTCGCGGATTATATAGGTGAGGACGGTCTGCTCAACGGTGCCTTCGATCGAGGTGAGGTGATAGAATCCCTCGTAGCCTTCGGTGTGTTCGGGTGTTTCCCATCGGGGAAGCATGATGATGAATTGGTTGGCGATGCGGATGGAGTTGACCATCTTGTGCTTGGCATAGCCGGGATGGACATTGCGGCCATGGAATGTGACATGGGCAACGGCTGCGTTGAAGTTCTCATACTCCAGCTCGCCTATCTCGCCGCCGTCCATAGTGTAGGCCCAGTCGGCACCGAAGCGCTCCACATCAAATTTGTGGGCGCCCTGACCAATCTCCTCGTCCGGGTTGAAGGCTATGCGGATCGGGCCGTGGACAATCTCGGGATGATTCTTGAGATAGACAACAGCCGATATGATCTCGGCAATGCCCGCTTTGTCGTCGGCGCCGAGCAGGGTGGTGCCGTCGGTCACGATAAGAGCCTCACCCTTGTAGTTGAGGAGCTCGGGAAATTCAGCGGGACGGAGCGCTATGCCGTTGGTCGGATCGCCGAGCACTATGTCGCCGCCGTCATATTTCTCGACAATACGTGGCGACACATGGCGGCCGCTCATGTCGGGGCTGGTGTCGAGATGGGCTATGAAGCCGATGGTGGGAGCATCGGCCGGAGCGCCGGGGCTTGCCGGGAGAGTGGCCATGAGATAGCCGTTTTCGTCGAGAGAGATGTCGGTCAGACCGATCGACTCAAGCTCTTCGCGGAGATGGCGGGCAAAGACCATCTGGCCGGGTGTCGATGGTGTCAGATTGGTAAATTCGTCGCTCTGGGTGTCAAATTTGACATATTGCAGAAAGCGATCAACTACGTCGTCGGAATGCATATAATGATGTGTTGGGAGGTTGCGTTATAATTATTAATGTGTCAGCGCGACGATGGGGGAAGGGCCGAAGCGATCTCCGAGGCGCTGCGCTCCATCAGGCGCTCCATGTCATATCCCCCTTTGGGCGGGTTGATGGGTTTGTGGATGGTGATGCGTATGGTGCCCGGCAGCGGGAGGCTGGCGGCACGCGGCATCACGCTGTATGATCCGTCGATGGTCACCGGAACGACCGGTAGATTAAACTCGTCGGCGAGCAGGAAAGCGCCGCGGCGGAAACGGTGCATGCGTCCGTCGGGCGTGCGCGCTCCTTCGGGAAAGACTACGAGCGACATACCGTTGCGCAGCTGGCTCTCGGCGCGCTCCATAGTGTGACGCAACGCCGAGGGGCTCGACTTGTCGACATAGATCTGGCGCGAACATTCGCAGGCCAGCCCTACAAACGGGATCTTGCGCAGAGACGCCTTCATCATCCATCTGAAGTTGTGGCCCAGGTAGCCGTAGATGGAGAAGATGTCGTAAGCGCCCTGATGGTTGCACACAAAGACATAGCTCGTCGACGACTTGATGTTCTCGCGCCCCGACACCTTGACTCTGACGAAAGCCAGCCAGCAGAAAAGGCGGCTCCAGAGGATTTCGGGGTAGTAGCCCCACCATTTGCCTCCGCCGAGGAGGGATCCGATGATGGTGACGAGCGCCGTGATTATGGTGGCTACCACTATAATCGGCGCCATTATTAGACACTGGTATATTCTGTAAAGATATATCATGGCAATTGTAGACTTGGGCTAAGATGTCACAAAATTACTTCCATTGGGCGAAAAAACCAACCCGGAGCCGAGATATTTCTTCTCGAATGAAAAAAAAGTCGTATCTTTGCACGCAATAATAAACAATCATCACCTGATACCGATGTCATTTATTGCAGATAGAGTCAAGATGGACGGTCTCACTTTCGACGACGTCCTCCTCATTCCGGCCTACTCCGAAGTGCTTCCCCGTGAAGTAGACCTCCGCACCCGTTTTTCACGTCGTATAACCCTTAATGTGCCTCTCGTGTCCGCCGCTATGGACACCGTGACAGAGGCGCGTCTTGCCATCGCCATAGCCCGCGAAGGCGGTATCGGTGTAATCCATAAAAATATGTCCATCGCCGAGCAGGCTCGTCAGGTCCATGCCGTGAAGCGGGCCGAAAACGGTATGATCTACGATCCCGTGACCATCAAGCGCGGCTCTACCGTGGCCGATGCGCTCGCCATGATGGAAGAATATCACATCGGCGGCATCCCCGTGGTCGATGACGACCGCAAGCTCGTGGGCATCGTGACCAACCGCGACCTCCGTTTCGAGCAGAATCTCAACCGCCCGGTCGACGAAGTGATGACCTCCGAGAATATCATCACCACCAACCAGTCGACCAATCTCGAGGAGGCAGCCCGGATCCTTCAGCAGCATAAGATTGAGAAGCTCCCCGTGGTCGATTCCGACGGTCGGCTTGTGGGCCTGGTGACTTATAAGGATATCACCAAGGCAAAGGATAAGCCCAACGCCTGCAAGGACTCGCGCGGACGTCTGCGTGTGGCAGCCGGCGTAGGTGTCACCCCCGACTCCATGCAGCGTGTCGACGCTCTCGTAGAAGCCGGAGTCGACGCCATCGTCATCGACACTGCCCACGGCCATTCAAAAGGCGTGATCGGTGTGCTCAAGGCCGTCAAAGAAAAATATCCTCAGATCGACGTTGTCGTGGGCAATATCGCTACCGGCGACGCTGCCCGCTACCTCGTTGAAAACGGAGCCGACGGCGTCAAGGTCGGTATCGGCCCCGGTTCGATCTGCACCACCCCCATCATCGCCGGTGTAGGTGTGCCTCAGCTCACGGCAGTCTATGACGTAGCCAAGGCTCTCGCCGACACCGATGTGCCCGTGATTGCCGACGGCGGCATACGCTACTCGGGCGATATCGTCAAAGCTCTCGCAGCGGGCGGTCATGCCGTGATGCTCGGCGGTATGCTTGCCGGTGTGGAGGAAAGCCCCGGCGACACTATCATCTATAATGGCCGTAAGTATAAGGCTTACCGCGGCATGGGCTCGCTCGAAGCTATGGAGAAGGGATCGAAAGACCGCTACTTCCAGGGCAACGAGACCGATGCCAAGAAGCTCGTGCCCGAGGGCATCGCTGCCCGCGTGCCGTTTAAGGGCGCTCTTTATGAGGTTACTTATCAGATGCTCGGCGGCCTCCGTGCAGGCATGGGCTATTGCGGAGCCAAGAACATCGAGGCGCTCCACAAGGCTCAGTTCACACGCATCACCAACGCCGGTGTCAACGAGAGCCATCCCCACGATGTTGCCATCACATCCGAGGCTCCTAACTATTCCTCATCTTCGCGATAAGCGGTCATAGAATATCTTGAAACGAGTTTAGCGTGCCGGATAGTCAGTCTGCCTGACTTTCCGGCACGCCGCTTTTCATTGCTCGATGGTCAGCATCGCGGTGGCGCCGCGGCCTGAGTTGACAAGCGTAAGATCGCCTCCGTGGAGCCGTGCTATCTGTCGTGCCAGGCAGAGGCCTATCCCGCTGCCACCCTCTTTTGTAGTGAAAAAGGGCATGAAAAGGCTGTCGGCCACTGTCGAGGGTATGCCGGATCCATTGTCGGCAATCGAGATGTTGACATAGCCGTTGAGCACACTGGCCGTGATCTCGATGCATGGGTCGGGAGCATTGACTGTGGCTTCGAGAGCGTTGCGGATAAGGTTGACTACGGCCCGGGTCAGCATATCGCGATCGGCGCGGAAACGCAGGTTCTGAGCCACGATGAATGTGACCGATGCCACAGGAATACCGAGCTCGGCGGCTCTTGCCTCGGCGATATGTCCGATGGTGTGGAAAAAATCAAGCCCGTCGACAGCGCTCATCTCCGGTCGCGGAAGATGCGTGAGCTCATAGTATGAGTCCAGGAATTTCTTGATCCCTTCGCTTTGGGTGTGAACGAGTGTGGCCGCCTCCCGGATAGCCTCCTGATCATAGCGGTCGGGGCGCTCAAGCATATCGGCGCTCAGCGAGATGATAGGTGCGATGGAGTTGCGCATCTCGTGGGTCATGATGCGCAGGATGCGGTCGTAGTAGAGCTTGCGGGTCTCTATCGAAGCCATGGCTGTGCGGTTCACCTCGGCAAGCCGGTTCATTATGCCGGCAAGTTCGTTGAGCTCCGGGTCGTCGGACTTCGGCATACGCGCCGTGGTGTCAGCTTCGTCAAATGCCTTGGCAAATGAATTCATTATCTTTACCGGTCGCCTTGCCGTGAGTATGATCCATGTAACCGAGGCAATCCACACCGGAGCGATCAGGATGAGCGGGATGATCTGATGCTTCATAACAAGCCACCCTATAGCGCCCGAGAGAAGCGCCAGCACTGTGACCGACGCCACGAGGTTGAGACGGAAATGTTTCACTATAGTTTGCGAAGCTGGTTATACAATGTCTGGCGGTTTATGCCGAGCTGCTCGGCAGCCTGCGACAGATTACCTCCGCAGCGCTCCACGACCGCTTTTATGTGCGATGCTTTCAGTTCATCCAGAGTCATGCGCGACTGCTCGTCGTTGCGCTGGAGCACCGTCTCGGCCTCCGCAATCGCCTGCCGCTCGCGCCGGTCGCGCCGGTTGTTGCTTATGGCCCGGCTCAGCTTTGCGCGTAGGTCGTTGTTGTCCCATGGCTTGGTGACGAAATCGGCCGCCCCCAGCTTCATGGCTTTAACAGCGAGGTCAACATCGCCGAAAGCCGTTATCACCACCACGGCCGGCGGCTCAGGCCGCTCCATTATATGCGAGAGCCAGAACAGCCCGGCGCGTCCGTCGAGGCTCGACGGATCGAAGTTCATGTCGAGCAGCACGGCGTCGACATCGCCGGCTGCGAGCATCGCCGGGAGCAGTGTCGGGTCGCCGGTTGTGACTATACGTTCATATTCGTCGCGGAGCAGCATCTTAAGGGTGGTGCGCACCGCCGGATTATCATCGGCTATCAGTAGTTTCATGCACAAAGGTAGTAATATAATGGCTGACTCCGGTATCACTGATGGGTCAAAAAGAGATGTGCCGCGGCGCGTTGTCTATTTTTTAGACAAAACGCAGGCCGAAAATATATGTTGGAGCATAAATGCAGGTGGCGGGTGAGGAGAGTGGGCTAACTTCGCAGTGTCAATTAATCCACACGAAGATTATGAGAAGATCAATACCCCTAATAATAATGCTGCTTGCCGCGGGACTGGCAGGCCGGAGCAT
>CAYWWE010000119.1:0-6492 GCA_964461785.1 uncultured Bacteroides sp. | reverse complement strand
GCGGTTGGCGAGATAGTGAGGGCCGGAGGCACGACGAATGCATCCCTCCGGGACGCGGTATGCTGGGCACCGGCCATCCCCCCGAGCTGAAGCACGGGGTTTACCACAATGTCGGGCCTCCGGCCCGATATGGGCGTAGCCCATAGGATGTTGCAATAAGACGGTAAAGTGGGCCGTTGCAATACAACACATTGCAGCGGCCCAAAATTATTAATAGAAACGGATTATTCGGGGAGGGTGGGGGAGGCCTGGCGGAGGGTGATGACGGTGTTGCCGGCTTCGTCGAGGAGGCTTACGGTGTCTTTCTTGCCGGGTTTGGCCGAGGCCACTTTGCTCAGCGCCACGAGGAGCTGTTGCTCAAGGCCGGCGTTGGGGCAGGCCATGCGGGTGGTGATGGGGTTGGCGATGGAGAGCGAGTTGGGCTTGTCGGGATTGGTGACGAGGGTGGCGTTGAGCACGTTGCAGCCCGTGTTGCCGTGGAGGCGCGCTTCCTGCAGGTCGAAGACGAGCTGGATCGGGTCGGGCATATCATCGGGCTTGATCTCGATGGGCGGGATGGCGGTCACGTCCCAGGCGCCGTCGAGAAATCCCATGTCGTTGCGGTTGAGCACCATGGTGTTGGCACCGGCTGAGTTGTAGAGGCGCAGGACATAGTTGTTTTTCACGCGCTCCACGCGGAAGCGCACGGCGGTGTTGAGGGCATCGATGATGGCGCTCTCGGATGTGGCGTCGGGGCACAGGCGCATTGTCATGGCAAACTCGCCGGCCTTGGCTATGTGGCCGCCGTCGGTAAGTGCCATCCGTCCGTTGACGGTGTTGCAGCCGGTATTGGCATAAAACTTGATCAGGAAGGGGTTGACGGCCATTGAGTCAAACACGATATACGGGCGCTGGGGCGCATCCTCGTCGCCCGATGGGCTGACGGCCTTGCCGCCGGCTTCGGTGATGATCCATTTGCCGTAGACAATCTTGTCGATGAGGGTTTCGGTCTGGAGCGGAGTAAGCTCGGACGAGGGTATCTCGGCACCGTTCTGTTTGGGGAGCTGCGAGGCTTGCTCTACCATCGACGATGAGCTCCCGCTGCCTTTGGTGAGTCCTATTTTCTGCATGGTTGAGCATCCGGTGGCGATCACGGCTGTAAGAGCGATCGGGAGGATGTATCTTGAAAGATGATGTTTCATGATTCGGTCTTGATTTGGTTATGAGGGCTGACATCGCGTGGCCAGCCATTTATATAATAAGGTCCGGGCGGCAGGGTTTGTTCGGCCTGTGACGCCGCAAAGATAGTCAAAAATAGCGGGAAAACCGCCCGAAGGGGTTGATCCGCCGTCGGAAATGGCACTGCAAGCTGTCTGTGATTAGCTTTGTGTGCAAAAAAATAGTAACTTTGCCAACTGATCATCACCGAATCATCATCTGCCAGCCATGACCGAGCCCCAGCCATTGTTCAGCATCATCACCGTGACCTACAACGCTGCTGCCACCCTGCCTCCCACTCTGGAGAGCGTGGCGGCGCAGACATATAAAGACCCGGTGGAGTATATAGTGGTTGACGGCAACTCGACCGACGGCACCGCCGATCTGGCGCGCCGGTCGGGGATAGAGGGCATCAGGGTTGTAAGCGAGCCCGACGAGGGCCTCTACGACGCCATGAACAAGGGCCTCGATATGGCCACCGGCAAATATGTGATCTTCCTCAACGCGGGAGATACGTTCCATAGCCCCGAAGTGCTCTCGCGCTATGCCGCGGCCATAGAGGAGGCGGGTGTGCCGGGCATCGTCTACGGGCAGACCGTTATCGTCGACTCCGACCGCAGGATCGTAGGGCGGCGTCATCTCACGGCTCCGCGCGATCTCACCTATCAGTCGTTTGCCGAGGGCATGCTCGTGTGTCATCAGGCCATGGCTGTGCTCAGGCGCATCACGTCGCCCTACAACCGTCGGTTCCGCTTCTCGGCCGACTATGAATGGGTGCTCCGCTGCCTCCAACATTCGCGCCACAATGTGTATGCAGGGGATGAGCCGGTGATCGATTATCTCAACGAGGGTGTCACCACCCGAAATAAATTTCGCTCTCTTGGTGAACGATTTCGCATCATGTGTTATTATTATGGTATAGCACCTACGGTCATGCGCCATGTGCGCTTTGCCGCAAGGGCTCTGCGAAGAAAAATACACACACACGACGACGAAAACCTTTATCAAGATGACAAACCGCACTAACCCCTTAGAACGCTACAGACCCGAACCACGAACCATAGGCCTGCGCCTGATGCCTTGCCCGCCCACCTGGGCGCTCGAAAGTTTTCTCGTGACGATCTTCCTCTGTCTGCCGCTCGGACTGCTGGCCATGTATTATTCGGCCAAAGTCGAAAACCGCTATCTCACCGGACGCTACGAAGAAGCGGCGGCCGCCTCAACCAAAGCCCACACCTTCATGGCATGGGGCGCGAGGATAGGAGCCGTGGCATGGATCGTCGGAGGCTGCCTGTATCTGACGGGGGCTTTCCATCCGTCGTTCCTCACCTTCGCTCTATGATTCTTTTCAACACGACATTCATATTCGACATCAACTCTTCTCCCGAAGCGTTTCTCGACTGGGCTCGCCGCCGTTATATCCCGGCCGCGCTGTCCTCGCCGGGAATCGACAGCCATCTCCTTGCCCGGATAGACAATCCGGCCGATGAGGGCACATTCAGCTACGCCCTGCAGCTCGTCATGGCCGATGAGGCCGCAGCCGCGCTGTGGGACGGCACAGCCGACGAACTCCGCTCCGACCTCGAACGCCTCTATGGCAAGGGTCGGGTGGTGTGGTTCTCGACCTATATGGATATTGTCTCACGCTCATTACCGCAGTCGTCTCTTGGCTCTTGCTGACTATAACCGGATCATAATAGGTATCGATCCGGGCACCAACGTTATGGGCTACGGTGTGGTAGGCATTGCCGGCCGGCGCAAGCCCGAAGTGATCTCGCTCGGGGTGATCCACCTCTCGAAGTTTGAGGATCATTATCTGCGCCTGAGGCGTATATTCGATCAGGTCACGGCGCTGATAGACCGCTATATGCCCGACGAGATGGCTCTCGAAGCCCCGTTTTTCGGCAAAAACGTGCAGTCGATGCTCAAGCTCGGGCGCGCGCAGGGTGTGGCTATGGCGGCGGCCCTGAAGCGCGATCTGCCCATCACCGAATATGAGCCGCGCAAAGTCAAGCAGGCCATAACAGGCACTGGAGCGGCCTCGAAAGAGCAAGTCAGGGAGATGCTCCGGCGGATGATGAATCTGTCATCGACCACTCTCGACGGACTGCCGCTCGACGCTACGGATGCGCTTGCGGTGGCCATGACCCACTTCTACGAGTCGTCGCGGCCCGATGCCGGAGCCGCCAAAGTGAGCGACTGGAAGACCTTCATCGCCCGCAATCCCGACCGGGTGAAATAAACCGACCCAACACCACCATCAATCCGATCAGAAAACATTTCAATCATGAAGATAGTATTTTTTGGCACACCAGAATTTGCAGTCGAATCGCTCCGGCGCATCAACGAAGAAGCCTCCGATATTGAAGTGGCGGCAGTGGTCACGGCTCCCGACCGTCCGGCCGGGCGCGGTCATGCTCCGCGCATGAGTGCTGTAAAGCAATATGCGCTTCAGGCCGGTCTGCCGGTGCTCCAGCCCGAGAAGCTCCGCGACGAACAGTTTGTGTCGACTCTGCGCGGCATAGGCGCCGACCTGTTTGTGGTGATAGCATTCAGGATGATGCCCGAGGTTGTGTGGGCCATGCCGCCGCTGGGCACATTCAATCTCCACGGCTCCCTGCTGCCGCGCTATCGCGGGGCGGCTCCCATCAACTGGGCCATCATCAACGGCGAGACGGAGACGGGCGTCACTACCTTCTTCCTGAGCCACGACATCGACACCGGTCCCATCATAGCGCGCCGCTCCATCGCCATCGGCCCTGACGAGAATGTCGGATCGGTCTATGATCGCCTGATGCACCTCGGTGCCGACCTAACCCTCGACACCCTCGCCGACATTGCCGCCGGAAAGGCCGTTGGAACCGAACAGGCACTTACAGGCATCGAACCCACTCCGGCGCCCAAGATCTTTACCGAGACATGTCGCATCGACTGGTCAAAACCCGCCCGGGAGATACACAATCTCGTGAGAGGCCTGTCGCCCTATCCCGCTGCGTGGACCGAGATCGAGCTGCCCGACGGGAGCGTGACGACAGCCAAGATATTCGCTACCCGGCTTATTGACGGCTCTGCGTCGAAAGATGCGTTTGTGGCCACCTGCGGCGACGGAAAGTCTCTGGAGATAGTCGAGCTCCAGGCTGCAGGGAAGCGCCGCATGAAGGCATCCGACTTCCTCCGCGGCCTTCGCGGCACTCCCGTGCTCCGTTGAAGTATGAGAAGATGAGTATTAGCGGAATGAAACCATCGAACGAGAAAGGGGCGTTCATTTTTCAGGACGGCTCGACTGTGCGCGACCGCATCCTCGCCCTTGCCGATCGGGGCAACAAACCGTTTACCCGCTCGCTGCATCCCGGCGTGGAAAATGTGCTTGGACTCCGTGTGCCCGATCTCCGCAGCCTTGCGCGCGAAATAGCGTGCGGCGACTGGGAAACCTATCTTGCTTCGCATGATTCTTTCTATATGGAGGAGCGGATGCTCCACGGAATGGTCCTCGGAGCCATACCTGCGGGAGATTGTGGTGATTATCTTGAGCGCGTGGGGCGGTTCGTTTCTGAGATAAACAGCTGGTCGGTGTGCGACACATTCGATTTTTCAGGCAAAGGCCGGTTCGTTGCCGCCCATTCCGGTGAAGTGCGCGATTTCCTGCTGCGCTACGTCGATTCGGAGAAGGAATATGAAGTCAGGTTTGCGGTGGTTATGCTCATGGCTCACTATCTCGGCCCTGACACTTGGAGCGAAACCGTAGATATCCTCGGGCGGATATCGCATCCGGGCTATTATGTGAAGATGGCTGTGGCGTGGGCTCTGTCGGTAGCCTTTGTCCGCTATCCTTCCGAGATGATGGGCAGGCTGCGGGGTAGCGGTTTCGATACCGAAACGATGCGTATGACCGTGAGGAAAATTCGCGACTCCCGCCGGGTGTCAACCGAGGCCAAGGATGCAGCTTCGAGCCTGCTCGGATGACGCGGAGGCCTCCGGTTTTCGTAGATTAAGTGAAGGGGGGTGCCACTTAGTGCAACTTGAGGCTATTTGGCTTTGCCGTTCAAGAATTTATAGCTATCTTTGCAGTTGCAATTTCCGCGAGCATCCGTAGGCACGCGGCATATCAACAATTTTTTGCATCCCTAATGATCAATATCACCTTTCCCGACGGCTCCGTAAAACAGTACGAAGCCGGCATTACCCCTCTTCAGGTTGCAGAGAGCATCAGCCCCCGTCTGGCTCAGGATGTTCTTGCCGCCAAGGTTAACGACATGGAGTGGGACATCAGCCGTCCGATTAATGAGGACGCCAAGATTCAGCTCTTTAAGTGGGAGGACGCCGAGGGCAAGCACGCCTTCTGGCATTCGTCGGCCCACCTTCTCGCCGAAGCCCTTCAGGAGCTGTTTCCCGGAGTGAAGTTTGGCATTGGCCCGGCCATTGAAAACGGTTTCTATTATGATATAGACCCCGCCGGCCACAACATTACTGCCGCCGACTTCCCCGCCATCGAGAAGAAAATGATTGAACTTGCCCGCCAGAAGAATGAGATCAAGCGAGCCGACATATCGAAGGCCGATGCCCTGAAGCTCTTCGGCGACAGGGGCGAGTCGTATAAATGCGAGCTGATCTCAGAGCTTGAGGACGGACATATCACCACCTATACCCAGGGCTCGTTTACCGATCTTTGCCGTGGCCCGCACATCGCCACCACCGCACCCATCAAGGCCGTGAAGATCATGAGTCTCGCCGGCGCCTACTGGCGTGGCGACGAGAAGCGTCCGCAGCTTGTCCGTGTCTATGGCATAACCTTCCCCAAACAGAAGATGCTCGACGAGTATCTCGCCATGCTTGAGGAGGCCAAGAAGCGCGACCACCGCAAGCTGGGCAAGGAGATGGAGCTCTTTGCCTTCTCGCAGAACGTTGGTGCCGGTCTGCCCCTCTGGCTCCCGAAAGGTGCCGCACTGCGCGACCGTCTGGAGCAGTTCCTCCGCAAGATCCAGAAGAAGTATGGTTACCAGCAGGTGATCACTCCGCATATCGGCAACAAGATGCTCTATGTCACCTCGGGCCACTATGCCAAGTATGGCAAGGATTCGTTCCAGCCCATCCACACACCCGAGGAAGGCGAGGAGTATCTGCTCAAGCCGATGAACTGCCCTCACCACTGTGAGATCTTCCGCGCATTCCCGCGCAGCTACCGTGAGCTGCCTCTGCGTCTGGCCGAGTTCGGCACCGTCTACCGCTACGAGCAGAGCGGCGAGCTCCACGGCCTGACCCGCGTGCGCGGATTCACGCAGGACGATGCCCACATCT
>CAYWWE010000118.1:4407-6554 GCA_964461785.1 uncultured Bacteroides sp. | reverse complement strand
CAACGACCCCCTGATTAACAGTCAGGTGCTCTAACCAACTGAGCTACTGAAGCATAGTCCGCGCGGCGTGGAGCCCTCCGGCTCTCGTTCCTGCGTTTCGTGCTGCAAAATTACAGCATTTCCCCCGACTCTCCAAAATTTTTCTTCATTTTTTTGAAAAAAAGTTACCGGATGTTGTATTTTTGCATCTGCGAACGATCTTTCACCGACCAAACATCCCACATGAACACTCTCTTACGCCGCTTCATCGCAGTCCTGTTGTCAGCAGCAGCCTGCGTATGTCCGTCAATAGCCCATGAAAAAGCGATATCCGACTTCCTCGACCGCATCGGTGGCCCCGGGGCCGCGGAGCGTTTCGTCACCATTCTCGACCCTTCGGCAGCAGGCGACAGCGGAGAGGAGCGGTTCACGATCTCAGTTTCCGACGACCGACGCCCTATGGTGACAGGCTCCTCCCTGTCGGCCATCACACGCGGCATAGGCTGGTATCTCAATCATTATGCCGACATCAATCTGGCATGGAACAATCCGACGGCCGATCTGGTCAGCGCCACCCTGCCCCTCCCCGAGGTTCCGGAGACCCACACGAGTCGCGCCGACTACCGCTATTATCTCAACTACTGCACCTTCTCCTACTCCATGTCGACCTTTACATGGGAGCGCTGGCAGCAGGAGATAGACTGGATGGCGCTCCACGGCATCAATCTACCGCTCCAGATCATAGGGCTCGACGCCGTGTGGAGGCGTATGCTCACATCCGACTACGGTTACACCCCCGAGGAGGCCGATGCCTTCATTGCAGGGCCATGCTATCAGGCCTGGTGGGGAATGAACAACCTCGAGGGCTGGGGTGGTCCCAATCCCGACTGGTGGTATGCCCGGCAGGAAGATCTGGCCCGCAAGATCATCGAGCGCGAGCGGGAACTCGGCATCGAGCCTGTCCTTCCCGGATTTGCAGGCACAGTGCCGTCGACCTTTACAGCCCACACCTCCATTCCCTCTCTCAATCAGGGCGGATGGTGTGGATTCGTTCGCCCCGATCTGCTCGATCCCACCTCGGAGCAGTTTGCCGGAGTGGCCGAAAGCTACTACCGGCATCTGACCGATGTCATGGGATCCGGCCGCTTCTACTCGATGGACCCCTTCCATGAAGGCGCCAACATAAGCGCTTTCCGCGACAAGATTGCCGACGCCTATCTCGCCATATATGAGGCGATGGATGCCGCCGCTCCCGACTCATCCAAGTGGGTCATCCAGCAATGGCAGTGGGCGCCGTATCAATTTAATGCGCTCCGCGTGCCTAAGGGCCGGCTGATAGTCCTCGATCTGTTTTCTGACGGACAGCCCCGAAATCTCGACCGCTATCAGGGCCACGAGACAGTGTGGTGCTCGCTTCCCAACTTCGGTGCGCGCACCGGCATGACAGGACGTCTGGCCACCACTATCGACAGCTATTTCGCTACAGCAGCCTCCGACAGCTGCAACCTGCGCGGCATCGGTGCCACACCCGAAGGCATCGAGCAGACTCCCGTTACCTACGACCTTCTGTTTGAGTTGCCGTGGCTTGCAACCCGGCCCGATCTCTCCGGATGGATCGCCGACTATGCCACCGCACGCTACGGCCAATCCAATCCTTCTGCCACAGCCGCTTGGCAACTCCTCGCCAATGGTCCCTACAACTGTCCCGGCGCCCTGCAGGGTCCTCACGAAGCAATAATCTGCGCCCGTCCGTCGCTCGAGATAAGCTCGGTGTCGACATGGGGCGGATCCGACATCCACTATGATCCCGCCGATGTGGCCGAAGCCGCCTACCTGCTTCTCAACTCGGGGCTCCCCGAATCGGCCAATTACAACTACGACCTGACCGACATCACCCGTCAGGCGCTGACCGACTACTCTAAGCGCCTTCTGTCAGAGATAAAGGCGGCTCATGAGGCCGGCGACACTGCCCTCTTCGCCGACCGCCGCGACACCTTCCTGCAGCTTATCCTTGACATCGACGAGCTCCTCTCAACCAATCCCGACTTCATGATAGGCCGATGGACCGAATCGGCCCGGGCCATTGCCGACGAGATACCCGGCACTACCGATGCCGACCGCGACTGGCTCGAAAAAGCCAACGCCCGCACCCTCATCACCACCTGGGG
>CAYWWE010000118.1:0-4307 GCA_964461785.1 uncultured Bacteroides sp. | reverse complement strand
GTGTGTCCCTCCGTCGGGGGCACCCGGCCACCCTGCACCACTATGGACAACAAAAGCCTTTTCCTGCTCGATGCCTACGCCCTGATCTACAGGGCATACTACGCTATGTTGCGGTCGCCGCGCATCACCTCTACGGGGCTCAACACATCGGCAGTGATGGGCTTCGTCAACACCCTCGACGAGGTGCTCCGCAAGGAGCGTCCCACCCACATAGCGGTGTGTTTCGATCCACCCCATGGCCAGACTTTCCGCCACGAGGCTTATACCGAATACAAGGCGCAGCGCGAGAAACAGCCCGAAGACATCACCCTATCCATCCCCTATATCGAGCGGATTCTCAAGGCCATGCGCATCCCCACGGTGATGTGTGAGGGCTACGAGGCCGACGATGTGATCGGCACCCTTGCCACCCGTGCCGCACGCGAAGGCTACACCACCTACATGATGACGCCCGACAAGGACTATGCACAGCTCGTGACCGACCGTATCCTGCAGTACCGTCCGAGTCTGCGCGGCGAGGGATTCGAGATCCGCGGCCCCAAGGAGGTGTGCGAGAAGTTCGGAGTATCATCGCCCGCCCAGGTCATCGACCTTCTGGCCCTCGAAGGCGATGCGTCCGACAATATTCCGGGCTGTCCCGGTGTGGGCGAGAAGACCGCTGTCAAGCTGCTGGCCGAATACGGATCGGTCGAGAACATTCTGGCACACGCCGGCGAGATCAAGGGTGCTCTGGGGCGGAAGATCTCGGAAAATGCCGACAAGATCGTCTTCTCAAAGTTTCTGGCCACGATCAAGACCGATGTGCCTTCGCTCGACGACTTCGACATCGACAGCCTCCTGCGCCGCGAGCCCGCCACCGACGAGCTCATCCCGATCTATGAGGAGCTGGAGTTCCGTACTTTCCTGCGCCGCCTGACAGGGCGCCAGAGCGAAGCTACCCAGGCCGCATCCGACACCCCGACCCCCGCAGCGCCTGCCGACGGCATGGGCAGCCTGTTTGATCTGCCCGACGAAGCACCCGCAGCCCCGGCACCAGAGTGGACCGAGGCCTCGTCGGAGGCCGAAGCTGTCGCCGCCTGCGAGCGAGCAATACGCGCCCCCCGCTGCGGAATAGCCTTCATTGCTCCGGGAGCCGATGCCATGACTGCCCGCTGGCAGGGTGTGGCTCTTGTGCCCGACGACGGCGGCAAACCCGTGGTGATCACCCTTCCCCCCTCGGGCGACGACCGCGCCGCCATGATGGTCATACTCCAGCCTCTACTGGCCGAGAAAGGCGCACACCTCGTGGCCCACGACTTCAAGCGCCCGATCGTCATTGCCCTCCGCGAGGGAATCAGTGTGGCAGCTGACTTCAACGACACCGCCATAGCCCACTATCTGCTTGAGCCAGAGATGAAGCACAGTCTCGACATGCTCGCTCGCAAATATCTCGGCACTACCATCCCCGACCTGTCGCCCGACACTACAGAAGGAGCCGTCCAGAGCGCCATGACATCGCTCGCTCTGGAGCGTCCGCTGCTTGAGGCAATAGAAGCTGCCGGGCAGTCACGCCTGCTCACCGAGATCGAGCTGCCGCTGGTCAAGGTGCTTGCCTCGATGGAGTTCACCGGCGTGCGCATCGACTCAGCCGAGCTCGCCCATCTCTCGACCCAATACACCCGCCGGCTCCACGAACTGGAGCTCAGAGCCTACGAGCTTGCCGGGATGAAATTCAACGTCGGCTCTCCGGCTCAGGTGGGCGAAGTGCTCTTCGAGCATCTAAAGATCGACGACAAAGCCAAGCGCACCAAGAAAGGCGCCTACTCAACCACCGAAGAGATCCTGGCCCGCTACGCCCCTGAGTGGCCCATCGTCGACATCATCCTGCAGATCCGCGGCATACGCAAGCTGCTGACCACCTACATCAACGCCCTCCCAACTCTTGTCAATCCACTGACCGGCAAGATCCACACCACATATAACCAGACCGTCACCGCCACGGGACGCCTGTCGTCGACCAACCCCAACCTCCAGAATATCCCGATCCGCAGCGACAATGGCCGCGAGATACGCCGAGCCTTCATCGCCGACCCCGGCGACCTCTTTATGAGCGCCGACTACTCGCAGATCGAGCTCCGCCTCATGGCCGACCTCTCGGGCGACCCGGAGATGATAGAAGCATTTGCCTCTGGTGCCGACATCCACCGCGCCACGGCCGCCAAGATCTACCACACCGACCCCGCCAGCGTGACCGACGATATGCGCCGCAACGCCAAGACTGCCAACTTCGGCATCATCTACGGCATCTCAGCCTTCGGCCTGGCCGAGCGCCTCGGCATCCCCCGCGCCGAAGCCAAGAGCCTCATCGACGGCTACTTCGCCTCTTATCCCCATATCTCGCAATACATAGGCAACGCCATCAAGCAGGCCCGCACCGACGGCTATGTCACCACCATCATGGGGCGCCGCCGCATGCTCGCCGACATCAACTCGCGCAATGCCACCGTCCGCTCCTTTGCCGAACGCAACGCTGTCAACGCCCCCATCCAGGGGTCAGCCGCCGACATAATCAAGCTCGCCATGGTCCGCATAGCCCGCAAGATGGAGAGCCGGGGCATGAAGTCGCGCATGATCATGCAGGTCCACGACGAACTGATCTTTAACGTAAAGCCCGACGAACTCACCGACCTCCAGACCCTCGTCATCACCGAGATGGCCGACGCCTACTCAGGCCGGGTGCGCCTCGAAGTGGCCGCAGGAACCGCCACCAACTGGCTCGAAGCCCACTGATTCCACCCCCCAACCGACCAATCATCCACCATCCCCCAAATGACCGAAACTCCATCACCCGCCTCTCCAGCCTCCCTGCCCTCCAAGCGCCCGGGCATAGGCCAGATACTGCTCAAATACGGCGTGCCGCTCTTTATCTCCGTAGGCCTCTGCTATCTGCTCTTCACCGAAGTAGACTTCAAGGAGATGTGGCGCATCATCCGCCAGGAGTGCAACTTCACATGGATCCTCATCCCGCTGGTCTGCGCCGTGTTCAGCCATGTGATCCGCGGTGCCCGCTGGGGCATACAGCTCGCCGCACTCGGCATACGGCCCGGCCTCTTCGCCCTCACCCTCTCCATCTTCGGCACCTACGCCGTCAACCTTGTCCTGCCCCGTCTGGGCGAGCTTTGGCGCACCGGATGGATAGCTCAGCGGCAGAAAGCGTCCTTCACCACCGTCTTCGGATCCATGGTGGCCGACCGTCTGGCCGACACCATCACCGTGCTCCTCATCACCGGCTTCACCTTCATCATAGCCCACAGGCAGCTGCTCGACTATTTGCGTCAGAACACCGCCACCTACGAGCGCCTCATGGCTCTGGCCACATCGCCTTGGCTGTGGATAGCTATAGTGGCCATAGTGGCCATAGTGGTGTTTATCTTCCTCCGCTTCCCCTCCAACCCGCTGCTGGTCAAGATCAAAGGCTTTGGCCGAGGCCTCTGGGAGGGCTTCGCCGTCATAACCCGCATGAAAGGCAAGGGACTCTGGTTGCTGCTCACCGTCATGCTCTGGGGCTGCTACTTCCTCCAGCTCTACCTCGCCTTCTATGCCTTCCCCGCCACCACTGAGGTGATCGAGCGCTACGGCATCGTGGCCCCGCTGGTGTGCTTCGTCCTGTCGAGCATATCGATGGGAGTGCCATCCAACGGCGGCATCGGGCCCTGGCAGTGGGCCGTCATCTTCGGCCTGAGCATGTTCTCGCAAGGCATCCCCGCCCTCACCGAGAGCTACGCCACGACATTCGCCAACCTCGTCATGGGTTGCCAGACGTTGCTGCTCATCCTCCTGGGCATCTTCACATTCGTCAGCATCGCAGTGATGAAGCGCAAAAACAGAAACTGACCCTAAGCCACAATGTTCAAACTCGACGAGAACCGACCCGACTACTTCACCGACGACGATGCCGACAGCCGCCCCGACGAGCCCGCCCGCGCAGGCTCGACCCTCGACTTCGGCACCGGCGGCATATCCTCCCCCTCGCCCGCACCCAAACCTCGCCACCGAGGGCGCCGCTTCCTGATCTGGACCATCGTAATATGCGTCCTCGCCCTTGTAGGGATAGGCTATTTCCGCTATTTCAGTCCCTACATCACCGACTCACACATCACCGGCTATGTGGCCAACGTAGAGCGTCGCGGCCTGATATTCAAGACCTATGAGGCCGACGTGATTACCGACAGCAATCTGGCCGACACCACCGCCGTCTACTCCCGCAATCTCACCGTCACCATCCCCTCGCCCGAGATAGCGCGGCGGCTGCAGCAGATCCAGGGCAG
>CAYWWE010000117.1:0-6573 GCA_964461785.1 uncultured Bacteroides sp. | reverse complement strand
ACCCTCACAGGCGGAACCAGAATCCGACGTGCTACCATTACACCACAAGGCAATTCTTTCAGTAAACGATCATGGTGCGTTTCGTTTACGGGTGCAAAGGTAGGGCGTTTTTTTTGACTGTGCAAGTTTTTTGTCGGAAAAGTGCAAAAAAAATATGTTTTTTTCTCCGGAGGCGCTTTTTCTCCGGGGGAATGGGGAGAGGTGGAATTTTTTTCGTAATTTCGCGCAATCTTTGTGTTATATAAACCGTGCGCCCTGAGGCGTAGATCAATCCCACGCAATCAAAAGGATGAAAGTTTTGAAATTTGGTGGTACGTCGGTAGGTACTGCCAGCCGCATTAAGGATGTTGCCCGACTCATCACAGAGCGAGGCCGTAATATTATTGTGCTTTCGGCTATGTCGGGTACAACCAACACTCTTGTGGAGATCTCGGATTATCTCTATAAGAAAAATGTGGCAGGAGCCAAGGAGACCATCAATATCCTTCAGAGCAAATATGACTCTGTGATCAACGAGCTCTATAGCTCGGAGGAATACCGCGAGAGAGCGCGTGCTGCTGTAGGTGCATGCTTCGATTTTATCCGTTCGCTCAATAAGGAGATTTTCACTCTCTTTGAGGAGCGGGAGATCCTTGCACAGGGCGAAATGATGTCGACCGCGCTGATGCATCTGTATCTCGAGGAGCAGGGTGTCAATGCCGTCCTTATCCCTGCGCTCGACTTCATGCGCACCGACAAGAACGCCGAGCCTGATTCGGAGTATATCCGTGAGAAGCTCCTTGAGTTGCTCGAGGCCAATAAGGATGCCGCTATATTTATCACTCAGGGCTATATCTGCCGCAACGCATACGGCGAGATCGACAATCTCCAGCGCGGCGGAAGCGACTACACTGCTTCGCTCATTGGCGCGGCCATAGGCGCTGAGGAGATAGAGATCTGGACCGATATCGACGGTATGCACAACAATGATCCCCGCTATGTCAAGAATACACGTCCGGTCCACACCCTTCACTTTGAGGAGGCTGCCGAGCTGGCCTATTTCGGCGCCAAGATCCTGCATCCCACCTGTGTGCTTCCCGCCAAGCTCAACAATATTCCCGTAAGGCTGCTCAACACAATGGATCCTGAGGCCGAGGGAACGCTCATATATAATGCTCCCGCCAATCACTCGATCAAGGCCGTGGCCGCCAAAGACAATATCACGGCCATCAAGATCAAGAGCGGCCGAATGCTGCTCGCCTACGGTTTCCTGCGCAAGGTGTTTGAGATATTCGAGACACACCGCACATCGATCGATATGATCGTGACATCGGAGGTGGGCGTTTCGGTCACTGTCGATAACGAACGCAATCTCCATGCCATACTTGACGATCTCAAGAAGTTCGGCACCGTCACTGTCGACCGCGATATGGTCATCATCTGTGTGGTTGGCGATCTCGAATGGCAGAACCGCGGCTTTGAGGCCGAGGTGGTCAATGCCCTCCGCGACATACCTGTGCGCATGATCAGTTATGGCGGCAGCAACTACAACATCTCGCTCCTCATCCGCCGCGAGGACAAGGAGCGCGCGCTTAATCTTCTGAGTGATCACTTGTTCAAGAACGACAGAAAAGTAGACTGATGACCCATTTCCCTATAGATATTCTTCAGAGTGCGGAGACTCCTCTTTATTACTATGACCTCGATCTTCTCCGGCGCACTCTTGTGAGTCTGAATGATGCTGCGGCTTCGCATCCCGGCTATAAGGTGCATTATGCCCTTAAGGCCAATGCCAATCCGGCTGTGCTTGCAGAGATCCGTGAGGCCGGCCTCGGCATCGACGCCGTGAGCGGCGGCGAGATACGCCGTGCGATGGAGTGTGGTTTCGATCCCGCCTCGATTGTATATGCCGGAGTTGGTAAGAGCGACCGTGAGATCCGTCTGGCACTCTCGGCCGGCATCGGATGCTTCAATGTCGAGAGTGAGCCGGAACTTGAGGTTATCGCGGCTCTTGCGGCCGAAGCCGGTGTAGTGGCCAAGGTAGCCCTCAGGGTCAATCCAAATATCGACGCGCACACTCACGCCTACATCACCACGGGCCTTTCGGAAAACAAATTCGGCATATCTCGGGAGCAGCTTGACGCGATAGTGGCCCGGTGCGTCGAGCTACCGTCTATCGATCTTTATGGTCTTCACTTCCACATCGGATCTCAGATACTCGAATCAGAGCCGTTTGAGATGCTGGCCGACACTGTCAATGAGCTGCAGGATTATTTTGATGGCAAGGGCGTCGTGTTCCGCTCGATCAATGTAGGAGGCGGTCTGGGAATTGATTATGAGGATCCCGACAAGCATCCTGTGCCTGATTTTGAAGGCTATTTCAATGCATTCTCTTCGAGGCTGATCCAGCGTCCCGGTCAGGAAATCCACTTTGAGCTCGGCCGCTCGATAGTGGCTCAGTGCGGATCGCTCATCACCCGGGTGCTCTATGTCAAGAAAGGATTGGTCAAGAGCTTTGTGATAGTTGATGCAGGCATGACCGATCTCATCCGCCCGGCTCTCTATCAGGCTCATCACAAGATCGAAAATATCACGGCTCCCGCTGATTCACCGGTTGAGACCTACGATGTTGTAGGGCCTATATGCGAGTCGAGCGACTGCTTCGGCACCGACGAACGCCTTCCGTTGACCCGACGCGGCGACCTGCTCGCCCTCCGCTCGGCCGGCGCCTACGGTGAGATCATGGCCTCGCAATATAATTGCCGTGCGCTCCCCGCAACACTCGCACGCTGACCATCATTCGCGCTATTTATCCTGACGCTATCGTCCCCGGCTGCAAATGCTGTCGGGGACGATAGCGTTTTGGTGAAATCGCCCTTCAGATACGTTAAAATGCGTATCTGACCAATACATTCGGCCTTTCGATTGTTGTAAAGGTATCTTACTACTGACACCTTTATCAAAACTATACTTATGAACCACGCTCAATTCGAGAGTCTGTTGCTCGGTCTTCAGACCAACCTCCTCAATTTTGCCTACTCCCTCACCCTCAACCGTGATGATGCCGAAGATCTTCTTCAGGACACAACCCTCAAGGTCCTTGACAATGAGGACAAATATGTGGAGGGTACCAATTTCAAGGCCTGGATCTTCACGGTGATGCGCAATGTGTTTATCAACAATCGCAGACGAGTGTCACGCACAGCCGTGGTGGTCGATACGAGCGAGGATCTGTATCAGATAAACGTCCCGGTTGAGGGCGCGGAATCCAATCCCGACGACTCCTACTCGGTAAAAGAGATCTCGGAGGTGATCAACCGCTTCCCCGACGACTACCGGATTCCCATCACTATGCATCTGGCCGGATATCAGTATAGCGAGATCGCCCAGAAGCTCGGTGTGCCTGTGGGCACGATCAAGAGCCGCATATTCTATGCCCGCAAGCGCCTTGCCCGACTCCTTCGTGACTATATTCCTTCGTAATAACTTTTGCTCATAACCGGAATATCACTCCGGCATAAGGATGGAAGACCGCGGTCTTCCGCTCTTATGCCGGAGCGTTTTCATGCAATCGCTGGAGAAGGGTGCGATGCCGGATAATACGAAAGGAAAGCCGGCTCCCCATTATCGGGAAACCGGCCTTTGTTTATCTGAATATGTGTAAGAGTGTGGCGGTAGAAGCGTATTTGCGTGAAGCTATTATGAGAAATGGAAAACCTACCTGCGGGGATGGTTGCTGCTGCATACGCGAACCATTCTGACAGCCGTTTGCCGCCTCAGAGCGTAGCGGTTGAGAAGGAATCCAATGGAGAGGGTCACTATTACTGCGGCTACGATTATGAGCCATTCAACGAAGTAGGTCATAGGGGGTTAGGATTTTGAGTTGAGACAAATAAAATGAGTTTTCTTGATCTTTTATCTACAAAACAAGCCTCCCGCGGAGATAGTTCGACCGCGGGAGGCAAAAATTTGGATTTTTATGGAAGGGCGGCTATCCGATCAGATAGCGTCGTCTTCGATGGTCTCGAGAGCGTTGGCCTCGGCCTCGGGAGCGGGCTCATCAGACGTTGCGGCTTCCAGCTTCTTCATGATCGAGAAGATAAAGGCGGCAGCGCAGAGGCAGATGATGATCAGGATGCCCCAGAGAACCCATACGGGGATCTTGCCCCAGAGCAGCATCGGGATCGACACAAGATAGTTGCCGAGGGCTGTGGCTGCAAACCAGCCGCCCATCATAGAGCCCTTGAGTTTGGGAGGTGCAACCTTGCTGACGAAGGAGATACCCATGGGCGAGAGCAGGAGCTCAGCGAATGTGAGCAGCAGATAGGTGGAGATGAGCCAGTTGGGCGACACTGAAGCGGAGGTGCCGACGATCGAGAGCGAGCCTATGAGCATCACACCGTAGGCCACACCTGCCAGCACCATGCCGTAGCCGATCTTGCGCGGAGCCGAGGGCTCTTTCTTACGCTTGGCAAGCCAGCCGAACAGGGCGAGCGACACGGGAGTGAGAGCAACCACATAGAAGGGGTTGAACTGCTGATACTGCTGAGGCTGGATGCCGTTGACAACGTCGGGAGTGATCCCGTAGAAGTAATAGAGCAGTCCGATCACAGCTGCCAGAAGCACACCGCAGACAACCTTGCCGGTCTTTCCTGATGTGAAGAAGTTGAACACAGCATATACACCCACAGCAATGGCAAACAGAGCCCATACGTTGAAGCCGATACGGGTCCAGCCGGTAGCATCGGGCGAGGTGCAGGTCTTTGCAAACTCAGTGAGTGTGGCACCATTCTGATGGAATACCATCCAGAAGAAGATCACGACGATAAACACCAGGAAGAGGGCAACGACGCGCGCCTTGGTCTGGGCCGGAGTGAGCTCGGGCTCGTGAGACGCGGCTGCCGCTTTCTTGTTCTGTGTATTGGTGTCGGCTTTCTTGTCGACGATGATGTGTGAGTAAGTCTTGCGACCGCAGAAATAGATCAGGGCCGAGATGATGAGCGAGCCGCATGCCACTGCGAAAGCGTAAGAGTAGCCCGTGGAGAGCGATGAGATGTAGTATTCGCAGAAGGCAGCCACATCTGCGCCGGCGTTCATGCCGTTGTCGGCTGCAAGAGTGAGCACTTCGGCTCCGTTTTCGGCACCGTCGAGATAGGCGTTGCAGGCGGCCGGAAGCTGTGCCACATATTTGAGACCGGCATTGTTGAGCGCGAGATTGGTCACCCAGGTAGCCATCATCGGGGCAAACATCGAGCCGATGTTGATGAACATATAGAAAAGCGAGAACGCGGCATCACGCTGTCCGCTGTAGCGGGCATTGTTGTAGAGGTCGCCTACCATCACCTGCAGGTTGCCTTTGAACAGACCGGTGCCTATGGAGATAAGCGCGAGGGCAGCGCAGAGGATAACCAGTGAAGTGGTTGAGCGTATTTCGGTAGGAACCGACATCACGATGTAGCCGGCAAACATCACCATGAGGCCGGTGACAACACATTTGCTGAAGCTCCACTTGTCGGCTACCAGACCGCCTATGAGCGGCATGAAGTAGACAAGCGCGAGGAATATGGCATAGATCTGACCCGATACGGTGGAGTCAAATCCAAACTTGGCCTGCAGATAGAGCAGGAAGATGGCCAGCATGGTGTAGTAGCCGAAGCGCTCACCGGTGTTGGCGAGCGCCAGCACATATAGGCCGGCCGGTTGGTTCTTGAACATAGCGGTTACAGATGTAAGGAATGTGACTGTAGGATTACTGAGTTACTCTCTCAAGCCATTTCACCATTGAGAACATCACGCCCATCGAGACGAGACACACGATGAGGAAGACTGTCCAGCACTGCCACAGGGGCCATGCGTTGTACATGAGCGGGCCGATCCAGAGCAGCAGATTGCCGAGAGCCGTGGCTCCCAGCCAGAGACCCTGACAGAGACCCTGCATGTGGCTCGGGGCTACTTTGGATACAAACGACAGGCCAAGGGGCGAGATGAACAGTTCGGCCACCGTGAGGAAGAAATAGAGCAGGATGAGCACCCATGGGCCGGCAAGCATGCTCGACGACTCGGACACGGGGAGGGAGCGGAAGGTCTCGGCCGAGGGATAGCCCATGGCGTTGGAGAAGATGGCGAGGAACAGGAAGGCGAGTCCGGCAAGACCCATGCCGATGCCGATCTTTTTCGGTGTCGAGATCTCGATGCCGCGGCGCTTCAGGGCACTGAAGAACCACATGACCACGGGGGTGAGCACAATCACGAAGAATGGATTGATGAGCTGCCATACCTCGGGGGCTATCGAGTCGGTCTTGACAAAGTCGCGGGCAAAGAGCGACAGCGATGTGCCGTTCTGGTGGAATGAGAACCAGAAGAAGATCACCACACCAAGCACAGCGAAAAGGGCAAGCATGCGCTGGCGGATTTCCGATGCCATGGCGCGACGCTCCTCTTCCGACACCTTCACGCCCTCGGCTTTGGATTTTGCAGCGGGAGTGGGGAGGCCCTTCTTGAAGACCATGAAGATCGAGAGCGAGATGAGCATGGCGGCTACCGATGCGATGAACGAGTAGTGGATGCCGGTGTTGAACACGTCGAGATACTCGG
>CAYWWE010000116.1:0-6684 GCA_964461785.1 uncultured Bacteroides sp. | reverse complement strand
AAGCGACCTGACAGGCGCCCGCTTTGGTGGCGGGGACTGTCAGGTCGCGATATCAGTATGGGGTTGAGGGATCAGGGTCTACTGCTCGAGCTGCTTAGGCTCGTTGTCGTTGCGACGGGCGGAGTAGGCGGCTGTGTATTCAAGCACTGAGTTGACAGCCGACGATACGAGTGCAATGCCCGTGATGAGCACAACTACGCTGTTCATATCTCTGACAGAGCTTGCAAGAATCACGATGCCGCTCGCAATCATCAGCACCGGAATGACATAGAACCAGAACGGAAAAACAAGCGGTTTCAACCAATAGCTCATCATTATGATATGATATATGCCATAGAGCACGAGGATCGCACCGAAAATATAAGCCAGCAGCCCGGCGAAAAACGATGGATTTACTACCATCCATACACCAAGAGCCATGGCTGCCACAGAGGTCCACAAGGTCGATGTCCGGGCTGTCCGCTCGGTTTCTTCGCCCTCGCCGCGGCGCTTGCGCCCGAGTGCTATTATAAAACTGTAGAGGGCGGGCACGATGAGGGTAATGCCTACCAGTGTCACCACCCACTGAAGGATGTCAATACGGGTGTGCCACGCTATGAGGAGGACACCCGCTACGAATACGACGAGAATCGTCAGCCAGTTGCTACCTGAATTTTTCATAAGTCAAAACGTTTTAATAATAATACTACGCACTGAGGGGCGGCTTTGTTCGGTAGATGCCGTAACTCAGTGGGTAAGTATCTCGGATGGCTCCCCGGCCGACAGTATGCGCCACGACTGCCGGTGCAGGTTGTTGGCGCGATTGCCGAGATTCTTCACAAATCCGAGGGGCAGGCCGGCATGGCGCAGGAGCACTATTCCGCGTGGTGATCCCTCGGGGAGAGACAGTGCTTCGTGTCGCAGATAGGATAGAGCTGCCGGCGTTGCGACGTCAACTTCAGGATAAGCGCCCGGCCTCAGTGCCGACGAGAGCGCAAACGAGGTGTCGGGAATCAGATCGCGACCCTTGATCATGCCCAGCGTGACCACCGGACGGCACACGGAAGCGATCTCGCGGGGCAGGAGCGGCGAGGAGGGCAGGAGATCTACCGCCCCGCTACCATCGGATCGGCTCACGGTCTCGTAATCCCCTGGCTGAGCGAGGAGCGAATCGAAGATGCCGGGCTTACGCGGTTTGCGGCGAGGCGCCCGCTCGATCCTGTCAGGCAGAACACCGGGCTTGCGCACCACGGCGGCAAACAGTCCCTCGCCCCTGACGAGGCCTGGGATGAACCTCATGGCAGGATATGGACCTTTTATCGCTCCGGCAATCCCCCACTCCGGGCTCAAGGGTATCACGACCGGCTCGGCCCCGAGAGTCTCCACGAGCCAAGCCAGATTGTCCTCATCCTCGGTGGTGTTGAAAGTACAGGTGGAATAGATCAGGTAGCCCCCGGGACGGAGCGAGGGCCAGACATCGGCCAGGATCTCGCGCTGCAGAGCCGCACACTGGTTAACGAGACCGGCCGACCACTGGCTGCGGGCATCGGCATCCTTACGCATCATCCCCTCGCCCGAGCATGGTGCATCGACAGCTACGATGTCGAACGCATCGCGAACAGACGAGTATCGTGCAAGATCGCCCACCGTGACGACGGCATTGGGATTGCCCCAACGCGCAAGATTCTCGGCGAGGGCAGCCACCCGGGAAGGCGTGAACTCATTGGCCACCATCACACTACCCTCAGGCAGCGCGGCAAGCGCCGCCGTTGTCTTGCCGCCCGGGGCAGCGCAGGCATCGAGCATGGCAAGCGGACGGGAGGGCAACGATGGAAGCAACTGACGGATGATGTGGCCCGTGATCATCGACGAAGGATCCTGGACATAATATGCGCCCTGATGGAGCAACGGATCAAACGTGAAAGCCGGACGGGAGGACAGGTAATATCCCGCCGGCTCCCAAGGGACCGTGCCGTCGAAGAGATCTCCGACAGGATGCAGGCCGCCACCCTTGGCCGGATTGAGACGTATGGCAACCGAAGGCGCCTCCCCGTCGAGAGCGGCAGGGAGGCGCGAAAAGATATCTGTATCCTCTGCCCCAAGCATGTCGAGAAACGCCTGCGGTAGAGGTGGCATAGGTGCTGACATCAGATAGAGAGCCGACGCAGAGTGTCGAGAAGAGTGCGGTTGATCGGCTTGTCGTTTTTGATGGCCTTGGAGAAGGGCACATATACGATCTCGTCGTTGGAGATGCCTATCATGACATTGCGCTGGTCGTCGTTGAGAGCGTCGATGGCAGCGGCGCCCATGCGCGAGGCCAGTATGCGGTCGTGGGCCGTAGGCGAGCCACCACGCTGCAGATGGCCGAGGATGGACACACGCACGTCGTAGCCGGGATACTCGTTTTTCACACGCTCGGCAAGGGCCATGGCGCCACCGGTGACAGGGCTCTCGGCCACAAGCACTATCGACGAGTTCTTGGATTTGCGGAAGCCGTTCTGAATGAGCTCGGCAAGCTGGTCAACCTCGGTCGAGATCTCCGGGATGATGGCTGCCTCAGCGCCGCTGGCAATAGCTCCGTTAAGGGCCAGGAAGCCGGCATCGCGACCCATCACCTCGATGAAGAACAGCCGCTCGTGGCTGGTGGCTGTGTCGCGGATCTTGTCCACACACTCCATGATGGTGTTGAGAGCCGTGTCATATCCTATCGTCGAATCGGTGCCATAGAGATCATTGTCGATAGTGCCGGGCAGGCCGATACACGGGAAATTGAATTCGTTGGCAAAGATGCGGGCACCGGTGAGCGAGCCGTCGCCACCGATCACCACAAGAGCATCGATACCGTGGCGGCGGATATTGTCGTAGGCCAGCTGCCGGCCCTCCTTGGTGGCAAATTCCGGGCTGCGGGCCGTCTTCAGGATCGTGCCGCCCATCTGGATGATGTTCGAGACATTCTGAGTCTTGAAATCGACGATTTCATCGGATATCAGGCCCTTATAGCCTCGGTAGATGCCCTTGACAGAAAATCCGGAGAAGATAGCCGAACGGGTCACGGCGCGGATGGCGGCATTCATACCCGGGGCGTCGCCTCCGGAGGTGAGGATGCCTATGCATTTGATGTCTGACATAATGTTTGTCTGGATGGATGATTAATGCAAGAACTCCCTCCCGGTGGATTGGCCGGGAGGGCTCACCGCCTGGAAGGGAGTTCGGATGGTTTATAGGATCAGCGGTTGGCTGTCATCAGTATCGGGGTGATCAGTCTTCTGCAACGCAGATGGCTACACGGTTCTTCTCGATGCCGGGGAAGGGCTGTACGGTGTCACCCTTGGCGTCGGTGGTGATGCGGTCGGCAGCGATACCGGCGGCTTCGAGAGCCTTGGCTACGGAAGCGGAGCGGCGCTTTGAGAGGGCCATGTTGTAGGGGCCGGTACCGGTTTCCTTATCGGCATAGCCGGTGATTTCTACGCGAGCCTTAGGATTGGCCTTGAGGTATTCTACGAGCTTGTCGATCTTAACCTGCTCAGCTTCGCGGATAACAGAGCTGTTGATGAGGAAGAAGATGTTCTGGGTCATGGGCTCTACCTTCTTGGGTGCGGGAGCAGGAGCGGGTGCGGGGGCAGGAGCGGGTGCGGGTTCGGGAGTAGGCTCGATGATGATCTCCTCGTAGACGGCGGGGATTGTCTTATAGCCCTTGCCAAACTTGATGGTGAGACCTACGAGGCCGTTGAACTGCCAGTCGATATTGGAGTCGTCGCCATGCTTGGAGTTGAAGTGGTCGGTTGTGCCGTTTGCGTTAGCCTCTACATTGAGTGCAACGATATCGCTCAGGCGGATGTTGACACCGAGACCGCCGCGGCCAACGAAGGCCCACTTGTGGCTCTGCCAGAGATATTCGAAGGGATAGCCGGTGGTCGAGGCGATGTTGAGGGCTTCATTGTTGTGGAAGCGGTCGTTTGCGCCTACGCCGACAAAGCCGTAGAAGTCGAGGGTGCGCTTGGGATTCCAGCCACAGAAGAGGTTGGTGAGGCTCAGCATAGCGTCAACATTAGCCTGGATATAGTTGAACTTATACATGTGAGTGGCGCTGTTGTAGAGGGCGGCACCCTTAGCCTGCCAGCCGCTTGCACCTGCACGGAGGGCGAAGACGGGGCTGAAGCGATAGCCGATGTTGAGAGCTGCTGCCGGAGAGATGAGATCGCCGAATGAGGCTTCACCTAATGTCTCGGCTGCGCCACCCTGGGCCTGCATGAACCAGTGGGGAGCGAACACTACCTGCTCGGGTTCGATAAGACGACGCTCGATTGTCTGAGCTGAGGCGGCAAATGTGCTAACCAGCACCGCGCCGGCCAAAATGAGAGACTTAATGCTTTTCATTTTCGTTGAATAATGGTTAGTTTTGAATAATGGTTAGTTAGTGTATATCCGCCCATCTTGGAGCGGCGTGGTTTTATTTTTCAAGTTTTTGACAGCCTTCAGGCGAGTGCCGTATCTCTGTCGGATCGTTGTACAAAGTTAACAATTAAATGAGGATTTTTGCTTAGTCATTTTTCAATTTTGTGCACTTTTTTTTAGATTTTTTGGCCTCCGCTTCTGTAATTAATTGATATATGCGTATTTAAAAAAGTGAAAAAATTGAGGGTAATCGGCATGGATCCGGCTCAGGATCCATGCCGGCAGCCCCCGGCCGTGGGCTCACCCGCCGGTCAGACAGACGTATCGGAGCCATCGTCATCAGACTCGGCCCTTCCACCCTGAAGCACCCCGATCAGAGCTGAAAGCAGGCGCGCCACGCCCACCGCGATTGCCGCCATCCGGCGGATTACCATAAAAAACGATTCGTTGAACATAATAGGGACATTATTTATATAGGTTGATACTACGGCGACCGGGGGCAGAGACGCTCTCCGTCCCCGGTCGCCGGCAAAATTACACCGTCCCACTCCCCTATTGCCATAGAAAACATCGCCCGCATATCCGATTTTTCTCTCCCCGCGCTCATCGTGCCTAAATATGTATTAACTTTGTAGCTTCAATAACCGCCGGCAGGCAAAGCCTCCGCCGCCCCACAGTCACATTAACCCAACCATAAATTCAATGCAGCTCACGCCGCTCACCGCTATCTCACCCGTCGACGGCCGCTACCGCTCCAAATGCGAAGTGCTGGCCGACTATTTCTCAGAATTCGCACTGATCCGATATCGCGTAAGGGTTGAAGTGGAATACTTCATCGCCCTCTGCCAGATCCCCCTGCCCGCCCTCGCCGGCATCCCGCAGGACACCATCAGCCGGCTCCGCGACATATATACCGGCTTCACCGAAGAAGACGCACACCGAATAAAGGAAATAGAGAGCGTGACCAACCACGACGTCAAAGCCGTGGAATACTTCCTCAAAGAGAAATTTGACCTTCTCGGCCTCGCCGGATGCAAGGAATACATCCACTTCGGCCTTACCAGCCAGGACATCAACAACACCGCCGTGCCCATGAGCGTGGGCGAAGCCCTGACCAACGCTATCTATCCCGCCATAGGCCAGATCATAACCTTCCTCGAAGAGAAAGCCGCCCTCTGGTGGGAGATCCCCATGCTCGCCAAGACCCACGGACAGCCCGCATCGCCCACCCGTCTGGGCAAAGAGCTCAAAGTGTTTGCCTACCGCCTGTCCACCCAGCTCGAAGCCCTGCGCCGCGTGCCCGTGAGCGGAAAATTCGGCGGAGCCACCGGCAACTTCAACGCTCATCTCGCAGCTTTTCCACAGATAGACTGGCGCGACTTCGCCGCACGCTTCCTCTCGACCCAGCTCGGCATCCAGCGCGAGGAATGGACCACCCAGATCTCCAACTACGACAACTTCGCCGCCATATTCCAGGGCCTCGAACGCATCAACACCATCCTCATCGACCTTGACCGCGACATCTGGCAATACATCTCCATGGACTACTTCAAGCAGCGCATCAAAGCCGGAGAAGTAGGATCATCGGCCATGCCCCACAAAGTCAACCCCATCGACTTTGAAAACTCCGAGGGCAACCTCGGCATAGCCAACGCCATCCTCTCCCACCTCGCCACCAAGCTCCCTGTCAGCCGCCTCCAGCGCGACCTGACCGACTCCACAGTGCTCCGCAACGTAGGCGTACCCCTGGCCCACATCCTTATCGCCACAGCCTCAACCCTCAAAGGCCTCAATAAACTCATCCTCAACGAAGACGCCATCTCGGCCGACCTCGACCGGATGTGGAGCGTAGTGGCCGAAGGCATCCAGACCATCCTCCGCCGCGAAGGCTATCCCAACCCCTACGAGACCCTCAAAGCCCTTACCCGCGTCAACACCGGCGTCACCGCCGAAAGCATCTCGGCCTTTATCGACACCCTCGAAGTGAGCCCCGCCGTCAAAGACGAGCTCCGCCGCCTCACCCCCCACACCTACACCGGCTATTGATCCCAACCGCCCTTCAGGGCCAGCATAACATCCCCCCGGCCTTTCACCCCTGCTCCTGTGGGCGCAGGGGTGATTTTTATCCCGTCACAGCCATCCCGCGAGAGCAAACATCAATTTTTTGAGAAAATTTTTACCCTAAAATTTGGTGGAACCAAAAATACGCCGTAACTTTGCAGCGCAAAAGCGAAAGAGACACGCCCAAGCAAACGAAAATGACTCCGTAGCTCAGTTGGTAGAGCAAATGACTCTTAATCATTGGGTCGA
>CAYWWE010000115.1:0-6690 GCA_964461785.1 uncultured Bacteroides sp. | reverse complement strand
CTCCCCAAAGTATTGAAAGAAGGCAACTATAAATAAACACATGGAGCTGCCTTATGGTCTTACTTAAAGAAATAAAAGACATTCCCACACTGATGAGCTGGCGCGCAGAGGTGATAGAGCACGTTTTCGGTGAGAAGGCCGATGAAGCGCTGCTCGTGGCCAACCGCCGGTTTTATGAAAAGCATATTACCGACGGCACGCATTATGCACTGGTCGCAGAATACGCTGGCACAGGATGTGGCTGCGGGGCCGTATGCTTTACCGACGAGCTTCCGTCGCCCGACAATCCGTCAGGACGGTGTGCCTACCTCATGAATATCTATGTGCGTGAGCCGTTCAGGCAGCATGGGATAGCCCATAGGATAGTTGCTCAACTGATAGAGGAATCTAAGCGCCGGGGAACCGGAAAGATCTATCTCGAGACGACCGACGACGGCCGGCCGGTCTACGGATCCCTCGGTTTCCGCGATCTACCTGATATAATGAAATATTATGATACAGAAATTTGAAATCAAAGGTCTGAAATGTCTGTGCAGTGACAAAGTGAACCCCGATAAGATTGCTTATATCCTATATCCGATGGATATGCTATCTGAATGGGCTGAGGTCGCTGCTGAAAAATATGGCGCGACAATAGTCGTAATAACCGGGATGGACTGGCAGAACGTATTCAGTCCGTGGCCCGCCCCGGGAGTGCCTAAAGGAACTGCTGACTTTAAAGGTGAGTCGCCGGAGTTTCTTGACTTGTTACAGAAAGACGTGATCCCGACAGTTGAAACTGAGCTCGGAATAGAACCCGATGTAGAGCGTTCACTCATCGGTGTGTCAATGTCGGGTTTATTCGCTCTATGGCAGTGGATGGTTTGTGATACATTCACTAACATTGCATCTCTGTCCGGCTCATTCTGGTACAAGGGATTCGTAGAGTGGATAAAAGGACTGACGATCCCCGTCAAGAAAGGTAAAGGCTTTTTCCTGCTTGGCGATAAGGAATCAAGCTCTAAAGTAAAGGAGTTTGATACGGTTGCTGAGAACACGCAGGAGATTATCTCGCTGCTGAAAGATGCCGGGATAGATGTAACATTTGAAAGCGTAGCCGGCAATCATTATTCTGATCCGATTCCACGTCTTGAAAAAGCCTTTGAAGCCCTTTATATGGATTAGCCGTTTAAGTTCAAAACCTATTTTATGACATCGGCCCCGGTGCAATTATCAAAGTGCATCGGGGCCGAATATATGGTGGTTTTGGCGTTTATTAAACTGGACTGGATGGAGGTGGCGGCGGTTCGTTCGGATCACGCTTTGCCGGGAGTTCCGGTGTCGGTGCCGAAGAAGCATTGGAGTCGCTGTTTTCTTTATCGGATGTGTCTGACTCATCTTTAGTCTCGTTGCTATCCGACGGTGCTTTGAGAAGGCCTTGATTTTCCTTTGCTGCCAGAATTTCATCGGTGCGTGAAGTCCATGGGCGTGGGCCGAAAATCTTTTCCACATCCTCGGTGAAGATTACTTCGCGGGTGATGAGTGTCTGGGCAAGTTGTGCATGGCCATCGGCGTGCTTGCGGAGGATCTCCTTTGCGCGTTCATACTGCTCGGAAATGATGCGGCTCACCTCTTCATCTATGATCCGGGCGCGTTCGCCGCTGTAAGGTTTGCTGAAACCATAATCCTGACCGGTAGAGTCGTAATAACTCAGGTTGGGGAGGCGTTCGCTCATACCGTAATATACAACCATGGCGTAGGCCTGTTTTGTCACCCGCTCAAGGTCGTTGGCGGCTCCGGTAGATATGTGGCCAAGGAAGAGTTCCTCGGCAGCACGTCCGCCAAGTGTGGAGCAGATCTCGTCAAGGAGAGCCTGGGTCGGAGTGATCTGACGCTCCTCAGGCAGATACCATGCGGCTCCGAGAGCCTTGCCACGAGGCACTATAGTGACTTTGATCAAAGGATTGGCATAGCGGAGGTGCCACGAAATAGTTGCGTGACCGGCTTCATGAACCGCAATGGCGCGTTTCTCCTCATCGGTCGTGATCTTGGATCGTTTCTCAAGACCGCCGATTATTCGGTCAACGGCATCGATGAAATCCTGCCGCCCTACTGAGGTCTTATTATGACGGGCTGCGATAAGAGCAGCCTCATTGCAGACATTGGCAATGTCGGCACCCGAGAAGCCAGGAGTCTGACGGGCAAGGAGATCAACATCGACTGTGTCGTCAGTCTTGATCTTGCGCAGATGAACATTGAATATTGCTACACGATCAGGCAGGTCGGGAAGGTCAACGAATATCTGGCGGTCGAAGCGTCCGGCACGCAGCAGTGCTTTATCGAGGATGTCCACACGGTTGGTCGCAGCCAGAATAATCACGCCGCTGTTGGTGCCGAAACCATCCATCTCGGTCAGGAGCTGGTTGAGAGTATTCTCACGTTCATCATTGGCTCCCATATTGGGATTCTTGCCGCGGGCGCGGCCCACGGCGTCGATCTCGTCGATAAAGACAATACACGGAGCTTTCTCTTTGGCCTGACGGAAAAGGTCGCGCACACGCGAAGCGCCTACACCGACAAACATCTCAACAAAGTCAGAGCCCGACATGGAGAAGAAAGGCACATTAGCTTCGCCGGCTACAGCTTTAGCCAAAAGGGTCTTACCGGTTCCGGGAGGGCCAACGAGCAGCGCACCCTTGGGTATTTTGCCGCCGAGATCGGTATAGCGTTTGGGATTTTTGAGAAATTCTACGATCTCCTCGATTTCAGTTTTAGCCTCGGATAGGCCGGCAACATCCTTGAAAGTCACCTGCACAGGACCATCTTTGTCAAATATCTTGGCTTTTGATTTTCCAACGCTGAACACACCGCCCGAGCCGCCCGAGCCGCCATTGCTCATCCTGCGCATCATGACAAACCAGAATACAATGATCAGAGCAACCGGCGCGAGAGTCCATATCATCGACGAAATGTCGCTTTTTTTCTCGAACTTAACATCGCCCGTAAAGACACCTGTCTTGTTCCATTCGTCGATCATGTCCTGTAGCTTGTCGGCACTCGAGAAGTTGGCGGTGACATAGGCTTTCATCCCGGCTCCTTTCTTGAATTCGCGCGGAAATTCTTTGGCTGCAAGCGAGTCATTTAGGAAAGCCTGCGCCTCTCCTGTGTTGGTGTAGACAACAATTTTGGTCACACCCCCGCTCTCAACAAGTTGAGTAAACTTGGTCGATGAGATATTTTCTCGTGCAAGTGATTCATCGTCAAGATAAAGTATGCCTATCAGGAAAACTGCCACAATGGCATACATCCAATACATATTAAGCCGGAATCCCGACTTTTTTGAGTTCTTATCCATTTAAATAAATAGAAAGTTGGAGAAGTAATTATCTTAGTGTTGTTGAAAAAGCCTACTCCTCATCCGGGAGTTCCGTTATGACGCCGTCAGACCAAAGCTCCTCAAGATTGTAGAGCCGACGGGCTTCCGGATGGAAAACATGGACGAGGGTATCGCCATAGTCAACCACTATCCATGTTGAGTTGCCATAGCCGTCATAGTTATACGGTTTTACCCCCTCTTGTTCGAGCAGATAATCTCGGACACTGTCGGCAATAGCACCGACCTGCTGTGTCGATGTGCCTTCACAGATAATGAAACGTGGAGTTGCGGCGGTCTCAATCCCGCTCATGTCTATCAGCGTTATATTGCGACCTTTGCGTTGGCGGATGCCTTCGATGATGAGTGGAGTAAGGTCGGTAGGATGATTCATCTTTTGATCAGAGTGATTAAATTTGTGTGGGAATGGCTGAGCCTGCGTCCTGACTGTCTCTCACAGATTGCAAAGATAGTGAAATTTTACCAATCATTAGTGCTGCTCTGTCTTAGTAACAATTAAAATGCCCAAATTGATTATTCGTGATTATTCGTAGCGCATGGACTCCGACGGAGAGAGGGTGGCAACGAGATGAGAGGGAAGGATGAGGATTAAGGCCGAGATGACGATAACAGAGATATTGAGCAGGACGAAGCTGCCCCAGGCAAGACTGGCCGGCACAAAGCTGAGGAAGTAAGCGTCGGCATCCAGCGGGATGAGATGGAGATAGTGTTGGAGGAGAATAAATGTGAGAGCGCCTGCATTTCCGAGAAGAAGACCGCGTGCAACCAACCTTTCTGCCATATAGATGAATATTCCGCGGATCTGCCCGTTTGTGGCACCGAGCGATTTAAGTATGCCAATTGTCCGTACTCGTTCGAGGATGAGGATAAACAGACTGGAAATCAATGTAAATCCGCTCACAAGCGCCATAAGGACAAGAATAACGACCACATTAGTGTCGAGAAGATCGAGCCAACTGAAGTAAGCCTGTCCGGTGTGGAGCACGTTTTCGATACCGAATATATTATATCCTGGAGTTTGAGCTGAAAGCTCAAGCAGTGAAGCTGACAGTCTTGAGGTCGCCTCCATTATGCTGTCTTCATCTATGCCGTTGATCTCAATGGAGGTCGAACTGTTTTTCGGTATCTTAGCGACACTCCTGACCATCTGAGGAGTTGAGTAGACATATTTCGAATCGTATTCCCCAAGATGCGTGTCGTAGATGCCACTTATCACAACACGCCGCGTTCTCAGAGTTCCGTCTGTGACAAAATGCATATCTACTTTATCGCCGGCTGACAGTCCGAGCCGGAGTGCATTAGTCGAAGACAGAGCGATCTCCGGCTGAGGAGGCACTCCATCAAGACTGTCGGAAGCGGAGGGAGGAAGAGGCATACGCCCGTCTACAATATACGACGAGATAAACCCATAGCCTTTGGCCGACGGCTCATAGGCCTTGACCATAACCCCTTGAAAGGCACTGTCGGTCTTCAATATGCCTGGTATCTCAACCACAGGATCAAAGTGAGCCTGCGGGAGCGTGGAAGACAGCGTCTCAGACAGTTTGTCGGACAAGTCTATCGGATCAGCGGTTGACAATGTCCTGCTTTGCGGGAATACTGTCAGCTCAGAGCTGAAACCGGTGACTTTCCGACGTATTTCCTGCTTAAAACCTATCACGACGCTGAGGCTGATCATCATTATGATGACAGCAAGAGCGATACCGCCCACAGCAATAGGCACACCAGCCGAAGAACCTCGCCTCTTGCCAAGGGATTCATGCCCATCGGCCACATCCCTGAAGCTAAGTCTTCGGCCTATAAAAACAGAGATATTCACAGGCTACGTCCGGGATATACTTTTAGAGCTTCGGCAAGGACTTTTAGAGCTTTGGCAAGATCCTCTTTCTTCAGAACATAGGCCAGTCTTACCTCATTTCGGCCCATCCCCTCGGTTGTGTAGAATCCGGACGCGGGCGCCATCATAACAGTCGCACCCTCATACGAAAAATCTTTCAGACACCAAGCGCAGAATTTGTCAGCATCGTCAATGGGAAGCGAGGCAACGGTATAGAAAGCGCCCATCGGGATAGGAGAATAGCATCCCGGGATCTTATTTAGACCATCGATCAGGAACTTGCGCCGCTCAACATACTCGTTATACGTCAACAGCATATAATCGCGCGACGCATCAATGGATGCCTCTGCCACAAGCTGGCCGAGAAGCGGTGGACTTAGTCGAGCCTGACAAAACTTCATCACATTTGCCTTCAGCTCTTTATGCTTTGTGATAAGAGCGCCGATCCTGATGCCACATTCGCTGTAGCGTTTTGATACAGAGTCGATAAGTACAACCTTGTCTTCTATGCCCTTGAGGTGGAAAGCCGAAATATATGGAGCTCCCGTATAAGTAAACTCACGATAAACCTCATCGGAAAACAGAAATAGATCGTGGCGTTTCACGATGTCGCGTATCAGATCCATCTCGCGCTGAGTATAAAGATAACCTGTTGGATTATTTGGATTACAGATCAGGATACCCTTGGTGCGCGGAGTGATGAGCTCCTCAAATTTCTCCACCGGAGGAAGCGCGAAACCTTCGTCTATAGAGGACGGAACAGTGACAATCTTTGCCCCGGCCGAAATGGCAAACGCCATATAATTAGCATAAGCCGGCTCGGGAACTATGATCTCATCGCCGGGATCAAGACAAGCCATGAAGGCAAACAACACAGCTTCTGATCCACCGCAGGTGACAATGATGTCGTCGACATCGACATTTATGTTATAACGGTGATAATAGTCTGCCAACTTGCGCCGGAGAGAAAGCAGTCCTTCCGACGGGCTATATTCCAGAACATTACGGTCGATATGCTTAAGAATCTCAAGACCCTCCGGAGGAGTTGGAAGATCAGGTTGCCCGATATTGAGATGGTAAACATGGATGCCGCGTGCCTTAGCCTCATTGGCCAAAGGCACCAGCTTTCTTATCGGAGAGGCAGGCATAAGTTTGCCTCTGTTTGAAACACTGGGCATATAATATTTTATGGATGAAATATCAATATATCAAAAAGTGAGCAAGATAATACTTGCTCCGGAAACGCTTATTGTCAAGATGCAAAGTTACGGAAAAACCTTTTCTCGGACAAAAAAAAGTGAATTAGTCACCCGAACTCTTGGAAAGAAACGAAAATATCCATAACTTTGCACCCGCTAAAAGCACAAGTTATCCTTAGATTCATAGGGAAAACGATCGGAGTGTTGCGCAGCCCGGTAGCGCGCCTGCTTTGGGAGCAGGAGGTCGCAGGTTCGAATCCTGTCACTCCGACAGATGAATA
>CAYWWE010000114.1:0-6746 GCA_964461785.1 uncultured Bacteroides sp. | reverse complement strand
AGAGGGTCAACGGAGGGAGCCTCGTAGGCGCGATGTTGTATTAGTCACCGGTTAAGCGTTATTACGTCCGTCACAAATAAAAGAGCGGTGGGCGTTTAAAAAGAGTCAGATGTCAATGGGATAGCGGATGAGACTTTCTGCTTCTGCGCGGATCTCTGCTATTATTTCGCGACATCGTTTTTCCGGCAGCTTATATTTTACGCCTACGGCGAGGAAGTCATGGAGACGTGGATGGCCTGTTCCATTTACAGATGTCGCGTGCTCGCCGTTGTAGCCCTCTGTGCACAGGGTAAGATCGTAGGCGGGGGCAAGTCGCCATTGCCAGGCATTGCCGGGAGTGCCGGCTACAACATAGAAACTGAAGTTCTTGCAATGGTCATCCTTGTTGTCGGTGAGATAGTTGAAAATCATCCGACGATACATTTGCTCCACATCATCACGGTTTTCTTATCGTATTCGAAAACGCAGAGTCTGTTGTCGGGCGTAAGCGAGAGTGAGCCCACGGGATGCTCGCGGAAGGTTACCTGAAGGCGGGTGGTCTTTTTCATTTCTTGGGTGCTTTGACGTAGGCTCTTTTGTTGTTGGTCTTGCGGTGGATCAGGTCGAGTTCGGCCATGGTGTCGAATCGCGCGGTGCCAAAAAGATTCTTTACATCCGCCGTATAGCCTGAGGCCATTGCCAGTTTGACAAGCGACTCAAACGAGATCAGGCCGCTCGTCTCAAATCGGGCTAAGGTGGAAAGGGGGACGCCCGATAGCTCCGACATGCGTTGGCGGGAGATGTTTTTTTCCACCCTGCGCCTGCGGAAGTTCTCGGCCACCTGCCGGATGAGATCTTCGGGAGTGTCGAGCGTGAAGCTGTCTAATAGTGATAATATATTGTTATTATTGGGGTATTCCATGGCGTATGTATCAATATGTTGATACAAAGGTAGCAATTATTTCCGGGACGGTCAAATAAAAAAGAGGCAGGAGGCAGAGGCCCCGGAATGTGGGGGCTGCCTCCTGCGCAATCTGTTGCGGGCCGCGGGGACGATGGCGGGGAAATTACTTCTTGGCCGGTTTGGTGGTGATGGGTGCCGGAGCGGTAAGCACCGGATAGTTGCTCACTTTGAGGTTGGTGAGCTTGCTGTTGAAGTTGCCGGCCTGCCCGAGGGGGAACACCAGGGTGCGCACCTCGGCCATGCGGGGATATTTGTCGTTTTCGTCCTTGAAATATATCCAGCGGCGGTCGAGATTATCGACGAGCTTGCCGTCGACAAAGAGCTGGGTGCCCTCGTTGGTGCCTACGATGGCGAAGTGGTTTTTCTCGCCGGGGCGCACTGCGTGGCGGAAGTGATAGAGCTTGTCTTCGCGCGAGAAAGCCATAGTGCCGGTGACGGGGTCGGCGAGCCATACGGTGGCGTCGGGGCTCTCGAAAAGCACAGTGCCTTTCTTCTCGGGTGCTCCTTCGAGGTCAAATTCAACGGTGTAGTCGTAGCCTATCTCCTTCATTGGCAGGGATTGCCCGGGAGCTACGGCAGCGAGCTCGAGCACGGTGGAATGAGGCTCACCCTGACGGGCGAGGAGATTGACGCCGGGAGCTTCGGAGAGGGTGGCGGCGTTGGCGGCAAATTCGTCGTAGGGGAAGGTGACGTGTGAGGCGTCCCATGTCTTGGCCGAGATGACGGGCAGGGCAGCCATGACGCGGTGGTGGATGTCGCGGACGGTTATGCCGTTGTTGGGGTGGTCGTTCCACACGGCAAAGAGTCCGCCTTTGAGCTGCGGTGTGTCTTCGGCCACCTCATAGCCGTTGATGTTGGCGGGTGTCCATTTCTCGTAGAGCATCGGGGTGTTGAGGTAGTCGTAGTAATATCCTGCGGCGGGGACAATGTAGACATATCCGTCGGGGATGCTCACCACGTCGTAGCCCTGATCGATCATGTCCTGAGGATTTGCGTAGCCGTTGTACCAGAGATACATAAGTACGTTGTCAGACTTGACGGGGGTCTGGCCGTTGGCGTGGGTCAGCGCGCCCCACACTCCGGCTTTCTTGCCGTAGCTTTCGGCAAAACGGATGTAGTGGTCGGTAAAGGCGCGGAACTGCTCCATCGTGATCGAGTCGCCATTGTATTCATCGGTGCCGATATGGAAGATCTCGCCCTTGAAAACCGGGTCGGGCCCTTCGAGATACTCGGCCAGAAGGGCGTTGAGAAACTCGTAGGTCTCGGGCTTGGATATGTCGAGATGGTCGTAGCCGTTGGAGCCTGTCGATGCTATCTCGGGGTTGTAGAGGGTGAAGGCGAGCGAATGGGCCGGCACGTCGATCTCGGGGATGATGTTGACTCCGCGCTCGGCGGCATAATCCTGAAGGGCGCGGAATTCGGCCTTGGTGTAGGAGCCGTCGCGTGCGGTCAGTCCCGGATATGTGTCGCTTTCGAGGCGGAAAGCGGCCTGGGTCTTCTGCCAGTCGTTGTCGTAGAAGCGGGGGAAGCCGTTGTCGTTGAGATGGATGTGGAGCTTATTCATCTTGTAATAGGCCATCACGTCGACAAGGCGGTAGAGATAGTCGATGGGGATATACTTGCGGCCAACGTCGATCATGAATCCGCGGAAGCCGTAGACGGGATAGTCGGATATCTGGCCGCGGGGGATCTCGTTGCCGGCCTCCGAGAGCTGGAGCAGGGTCATTGCGCCCCAGCGGGTGCCGTCGACGGTGGGCGAGGCGATGGCCACACCCTTGTCGGAGATGTCTACTGTGTATCCTTCCTGACTCTTGGCCTTGCGGTCGGGTCTGAGGCTGAGGGTGATGTCGCCCTTAGAGCCCTTGCGCTTCTCGGCCACGGTGAGGTCGCGGCCGTGGAGAGCCTTGAAGTCGGCTGCAAGCTGCTCGGCCACGGGGCGCAGGGCAGCGTTGGTGTAAACTATAGCTGTGGCGTTGTCGAGGCTCCAGAATCCGTCGGCTCCTTTCCATTCCCTTACTTCCGGAACTGTAAAAGGCTTGGGATTGGCGGCGTTGATGAGGGCGCTTCCGGCGATGAGCGCGCAAGCCAAAAGGGCTGCGATCTGCTTGAATTTCATGGCTGAAGGGCGTGATGATTAGCGGTTGATGAACTCCTTGACACGCTCGGTGACGGCGTCGGGTGTGAAGCCGAATTTCTCGTCGAGCACCTTGTAGGGAGCCGAGGCGCCGAAACGCTCCATGCCCACAACCATGCCGCGGGGGCCCACTACGGGCATGAGCGACGAGGGCAGACCGGCTGTGAGGCCAAACACGCGGGCTTCGGCGGGAATGACGCTGAGGCGGTAGTCTTCGGGCTGATCGGCAAAGAGGCCGAGTGAGGGCACCGAGACAACGCGCGCATGGATCCCCTCGGCCTTGAGGAGCACGGCCACCTCGCAGAGCAGCGACACTTCGGAGCCGTTGGCCACGAGGACTATGTCGGGGGTGCCGTCGGAGTCGATCACGATGTAGCCGCCGCGCATGGCTCCGCGGGCATCGGCCATACGGTTGCCCGTCGATGAGGGCAGATCGGTCACGTCTTGACGGGAGAGGATCAGGCCGGTGGGCGAGTCGTTGTTTTCCATCGCCATCTTCCAGCAGATCACGGTCTCGGCCGAGTCGGCGGGACGGAGCACGAGCATGGAGCGCTTGCCCGAGAAGTTGCGGATCTGCTCGAGCAGACGCATCTGTGCCTCCTGCTCGATGGGCTCATGGGTGGGCCCGTCTTCGCCCACGCGGAAGGCGTCGTGGGTCCAGATATATTTGACCGGGAGCTGCATGAGGGCGCTCATGCGGATGGCCGGTTTCATGTAGTCGGAGAACACGAAGAAGGTGCCGCAGGCGGCGTGCATGGCTCCGTTGAGGATCACGCCGTTCATGATCGAGGCCATGGTGAGCTCTGCCACACCGGCGTGGAGGAACGCACCCGAGAAATCGTGGGGGCGGAGAGGACCGGTCACTTTAAGGAAGGCGTCGGTCTTGTCGGAGTTGGCAAGGTCAGCCGACGACACGATCATGTTGCCAACCTTCTTGCCGAGCTCGGTGAGCACGGCAGCTGAGGCGCTGCGGGTGGCCTGATTGGCTTTCAGCACGATCGACTCATAATCGATCTCGGGGAGGCGCCCCTGAATGTAGCCCTGAAGCTCGACTGCAAGGGCGGGATTGGCCTCGGCCCAGGCGCGCTGCTCGGCACGGCGTTCGGCAACGATCTTGCGCAACTCCTCGCGGCGGCGCTCATAGTGGAGCTTGACCTCGTCGCGGATCACCCAGGGATTTTCCGGATCGCCGCCGAGGTTAGTGATGGTTGCTGCCACGTCGGCACCGCTCTTGCTCAGGGGCTGGCCGTGGGTGGAGCACTGGCCCTCGAAGTTGGATCCGTCGGCCTTGACGCAGCCGCGGCCCATGATGGTGTGGCCAATGATGATCGTGGGGCGGTTCTTCTCATGCTCGGCGGTGGAAATGGCGGCGGCTATGGCTTTGGGATCGTTGCCGTCGATCTCCTCCACCCGCCATCCCCATGCACGGTATTTGGCGGCATAGTCTTCGGTGTCAACGGCATCGACATCGGTCGAGAGCTGCACCTTGTTGCTGTCATAGAACATGATGAGATTTGACAAGCCGAGATAGCCGGCAATGCGTCCGGCGCCCTGGGCAATCTCCTCCTGGATGCCGCCGTCGGAGATGAAGGTGTAGGTCTTGTGAGCCCACGCCTCGCCGAAGCGGGTGGCTATGAAGCGCTCGGCAATGGCAGCGCCTACGGCCATAGTGTGGCCCTGACCGAGCGGGCCGGAGGTGTTTTCTACGCCGCGCGAGGGGCATAGCTCGGGGTGGCCCGGGGTGACTGACCCCCACTGGCGGAACTGGCGGAGCTCGTCGATGGTATACATGCCGCAGAGAGCCAGCACACTGTAGAGCATCGGCGACATGTGACCCGGATCAAGGAAAAGACGGTCGCGGCCAAACCATGTCGGGTCGTCGGGATCGGTCACGAGAAATTGTGAGTAAAGCACATTTATGAAGTCGGCGCCGCCCATGGCACCTCCCGGGTGGCCCGAGCGAGCCTGTTCGACCATAGCAGCCGTGAGGACGCGTATATTATTGGCGCCGGAATCAAGAGTCTTTCTGTCCGAGTGATTGTACATATTGCAATAGCGTGGGGGCAATTGGTTCCACGGTGCAAAGATACTACTTCCCTCCCTACCCGCCAAAAATATTTTCCTCGGCGGGCGGCCGAAATGCAAGTGACGATGGCTAAAGAGGGTTGGATGATAAGGTCAGAGAGCCCGGAGATCTTTTGTTTCTCCGGGCTCTCTGATGCAATTACCGCTTAGGCTGCTGCGGGGTTTATTTGGCTGCGGCGGTCTCGTTGTCGTTGAAGCTGATCACCTGGCCTGAGCCCTGGTAGAGCTTGGCGGGTTCTTCGAGCTCGAGAGCGATGACAGTGATGTCGGGGTCGAGGGCCTCTTCGGGGATATTGAAATAGTAGACGCCGGGCACTTCGCTCCACGAGATGTCGTTGTAGAGATCCCAGGTGACGGGGGTGTCATTGCCCACCACGCGGGCGCTCTTCACCTTCGATTTCAGGCCCTTGAATTCGAGCTGTCCGTTGGGCTTGTAGGGGATGTAGACGTAGAGGGTCTTGGCATCGGGGGTGAGGGAGGTGTAGGCCTGCACATGCCCGGCGGGGATGCCGGCGCGTGTGCCGTAGATGGCTTCGGCGTGTTTGGAGGTCCAGCGGCCGAGAGCTTTGAGCACGTCGATCTCCTCCTGCGGGATTGAGCCGTCGGCGCGCGGGCCGATGTCGAGGAGCAGGTTGCCTCCGAGGTTGATGCAGTCGGCGAGCATACGGATTATGGTCGAGGGCTCCTTATAGATGGAGTCGGCCTTCTGGTAGCCCCACGAGTTGTTGATGGTCATACATGTTTCCCACCACTCGGCTTCGGGGCGGCTCACAGGCACTCCGAGCTCGGGTGTGGCATAGTCGCCGTGGCCCTGGATGCGGGAGTTGACAATCACGTTGGGATTATACTCGCGGAGCATGGCCACGATCTCGGGGGCTTTCCACTCCTCCGACGAGTGCTCCCAGTCGCCGTCAAACCAGTAGAGGTCGGGATTCCATGTCGAGCTGAGCTCGCGCAGCTGGGCATTGTTGAAGTCGAGGAAGTGCTGCCACTTCTCGGGCTCCTTGTTGATGTCATATTTGGGCGCTTGGTCGCGGTAGGTCTCGGGATAGTCCTCGCGCGGCCAGTCGATGAGTGAGTAGTAGAAGCCGAGCTTGAGGTCGTTGTCGCGCACTGCCTGGGCAAAAGGAGCGATCACGTCGCGCTTTGCGGGGCTGCTCTTGACGGCGCTCACGTCGCCTGCCTCAGTGTCCCAGAGGGCGAAACCGTCATGATGCTTGGTGGTGATCACGGTATATTTGGCGCCGCTGTCCTTGATGAGCTTGACCCATTCGGCGGGGTCGTAGTTCTCGGCAGTGAAGGCTTCGGCCTGCGCCATATAGTCGGGGAGGGAGATATGTCCGTTGTGGAAAGCCCAGCTCTCGGAGGTCTCGCCCTTGGAGTAGACGCCCCAGTGGATGAAGATGCCGAGCTTGGCATCGGCAAACCACTGCATGCGCTCGCGCTTGGTGGAGTCGTTGTCAACCTTGCCGTAAGCACCAGCGTTGAAGGCCACGGAACCTGCGGCCACTACAGTGCATATAAGTCCTTTAAGATTCATTTCACGGTATATTTTGGTACACAATTAATTCAGCGGGAATATTT
>CAYWWE010000113.1:0-6766 GCA_964461785.1 uncultured Bacteroides sp. | reverse complement strand
ACCTTATGACTCAACGATCAGACAGCACCCACCGCATCGAGCTCGTCGATGCCCTGCGCGGATTCGCGCTCCTCGCCATCGTCCTGCTTCATAATCTCGAGCACTACAATATCTTCGGCTCTCCGGCTGATCCTCCCGCGTGGCTCTCAGCACTCGACCGTGGCGTGTTCGACACCATTTTCTTCTTCCTTGCCGGAAAAGCCTACGCAACATTCTCGCTCCTGTTTGGCCTCAGCTTTTTCATTCAGATGCGCAACGCCCGCCGCCGAGGATGCGACTACCGGATGCGATTTGCCTGGCGCATGCTGATCCTGGTGGGCTTCTCGCAGCTCCACGCATTGTTCTACAACGGCGACATACTGCTGCTCTATGCCGTGTGCGGACTCATCCTCATTCCCGCCTCCTCTTGGCGCAACCGCACCGTAGCTATCGTGGCGACCGTGCTGATGCTCCAACCCTGGGCATGGGGTAAGATTATATATGCCTCTCTTAATCCCGGCTATATCGACACCAACAACGGATTTGCAGTGTTCGCGGCCTCTGCCGAGGAAGTGGGACGTACCGGCACCTTCCTCCAGACCCTTGCCAACAACATCTGGAACGGCCAGCTCTACAGCAACTTCTGGCAAGTAGAGGCCGGACGCTTATTCCAGACTCCGGCCCTGTTCCTGTTCGGTATGCTTCTGGGCAGGCTGAATATGTTTGAGTGCAACCTAACCAACAAGCGCCGCTGGCGCAAAGCTCTGATTTGGGGACTGATCGCAGCCGTTCCGCTCTACTGCCTCTCACGATTTATCACGCCGATGATAGCCAATGTCACCATTCTGTCCTACTACTGCATCGCCATCCCGATGCTCTACAACTTTGCATTTATGACGGTGCTTGTTTCGGCATTTGTCCTGCTGTGGTTTGCCAGGAGCGACCGCGGCGCGAAGTGGCAGACGCTACTTGTGCCCTACGGACGTATGTCGCTCACCAACTATATCACCCAGTCGATAATCGGAGTGAGCATCTACTATCACTACGGCCTCGACCTTTACGACAAAGTCGGATCAGCAGGATCAGCCCTCATCGCCGTCGCCATAGTCGCCGTTCAGCTCCTGTTCTCCCGCTATTGGCTCGCCACTCACCGCCAGGGTCCCTTCGAACATATCTGGAAACGCCTCACGTGGCTAAATGCTGGAAAGAGGCAGGAAAGTAATGGATTATTTGTAGGAGTGGGCGGAAATTCATAATTTTGTAGCTTATTAACTCCAATAGCTGCGATTTCTTATCCTACCAGCTTATATTCCCCCTGTCATCATTCATTAATATGAGCGACCGTTTATTCATATTCGACACCACCCTGCGCGACGGCGAGCAGGTGCCCGGATGCCAGCTCAACACCGTTGAGAAAATCGAGGTGGCCAAAGCCCTCGAGGAGCTCGGCGTGGATGTGATCGAGGCCGGTTTCCCGGTCAGTTCTCCAGGCGACTTCAATTCGGTAGTCGAGATATCCAAGGCTGTGACATGGCCCACGATCTGCGCCCTCACCCGCGCCGTTGAAAACGATATCCGCGTTGCTGCCGACGCCCTGCAGTATGCCAAGCACAAGCGCATCCACACCGGCATCGGCACCTCCGATCCGCATATCAAATATAAGTTCAACTCCAACCGCGAGGAGATCCTTGAGCGCGCCGTGGCTGCCGTGAAGTATGCCAAGCGCTTCGTTGAAGATGTGCAGTTCTATGCCGAAGATGCCGGCCGCACCGACAATGAATATCTTGCCCGCGTGGTTGAGGCCGTGATCAAGGCCGGCGCCACCGTGGTAAACATCCCCGACACCACAGGCTACTGCCTGCCCGAGGAGTTCAAGGCCAAGATCGAATATCTCTGCGAACATGTCGACGGCATCCACAAAGCCACCATCGCCACACATTGCCACAACGATCTCGGCATGGCCACGGCCAACACCGTGAGCGGCATCCTCGGCGGTGCCCGTCAGGCCGAAGTGACCATCAACGGCATCGGCGAACGCGCCGGCAACACCTCGCTCGAAGAGGTGGTGATGACCTTCCGCTCCCACCGCGAGCTCGGCATCGACACCAACATCAACGCCACCAAGATCACCGGCATCTCGCGCCTCGTGTCGAGCCTCATGAATATGCCCGTCCAGCCCAACAAGGCCATCGTGGGCCGCAACGCCTTTGCCCACTCATCGGGCATACATCAGGACGGAGTGCTCAAAAACCGCGAGAGCTACGAAATCATCGACCCCAAGGATGTCGGCATCGACGAGAACTCGATCGTGCTCACCGCCCGCTCGGGCCGCGCAGCCCTCAAGCACCGACTCCATGTGCTCGGCATCGACCTCGAGAAGGAAGCTCTCGACAAAGCCTATCAGGCATTCCTCCGTCTGGCCGACAAGAAAAAGGAGATCAACGACGACGACATCCTCATGCTTGCAGGCGAGCACCGCGCCAACCACCGCATACGCCTCGAATTCCTTCAGGTCACTTCGGGCGTAGGCATCCAGTCCGTTGCATCCATCGGCCTGAACATTGCCGGCGAACACTTCGAAGCCTGCGCATCGGGCAACGGACCTGTCGACGCCGCCATCTCGGCCATCAAGCTCATCATCCGCCGCACGATGCTCGTCAAGGAATTCCTCATCCAGGCCATCAACAAGGGCTCCAACGACATCGGCAAGGTCCACATGACCGTGGAGCACGAGGGCAACCAGTATTATGGCTTCTCGGCCAACACCGACATCATTGCCGCATCGGCCGAAGCATTTATCGACGCCATCAACAAATTCCCCCACTGACACCACGATGGGAAAGACTCTTTTTGACAAGGTGTGGGATGCCCATGTGGTATCCTCCATCGCCGACGGTCCGCAGCAGCTTTATATCGACCGCCACTATTGCCATGAGGTGACCACCCCCCAGGCTTTCGAGGGACTGCGCCGACGCGGCCTCAAGGTGTTCCGCCCCGAGCGCACCGTCTGCTCACCCGACCATAATATTCCCACCGAGCATCAGGACCGCCCGATCGAGGATCCGGTGAGCCGCAAACAGATCGAGACCCTGCTGGCCAACGCCAAGGAATTCGGCCTCACCCTCTACGGCCTCACACATCCGCTCAACGGCATTATCCATGTGATGGGTCCGGAAAACGGCCTCACCCTCCCCGGCTACACTATCGTGTGCGGCGACTCCCACACCTCCACCCACGGAGCATTCGGCGCTGTGGCATTCGGCATAGGCACTTCGGAGGTCGAAATGGTACTCGCTACCCAGTGCATCCTCCAGCCCAAACCCAAGACCATGCGCATCAACGTGGAGGGCAAACTCCGCGAGGGTGTTACCGCCAAGGACATCGCCCTCTATATCATCTCGAAAATGACCACTGGCGGTGCCACCGGCTACTTCGTTGAATATGCCGGCTCAGCCATCCGCGATCTGTCGATGGAGGAGCGCATGACCGTGTGCAACCTCTCAATCGAGATGGGAGCGCGCGGCGGAATGATTGCCCCCGACGAAACCACATTCGCCTATATCAAAGGGCGCAAGTTCGCTCCTCAGGGCGAGGAGTTTGACCGCGCCGTCGAGCAGTGGCGACAGCTCGCTTCGGATCCAGATGCAAAGTTCGACGCCGAAATCACTTTCGATGCCGCCGACATAGAGCCCCGCGTGACCTACGGCACTAATCCAGGCATGGGCATAGGCATCACCGAGGCCGTGCCTGAAGCTCCGGCCGATCCTGCCGCCCGCGAATCGTTTGTCAAGGCACTCGACTATATGCGCTTCGCCCCCGGCAAGCCGCTCCTCGGCGAGAAGGTTGACTATGTGTTCCTCGGCTCATGCACCAATGGCCGCATCGAAGACTTCCGTGCGTTTGCCGGGTATGTCAAGGGCAAGAAGAAGCACCCCGACGTGACAGCCTGGCTGGTGCCCGGATCATGGAGTGTCCGCCGTCAGATCGAGGAGGAGGGCCTCGACCGCATCCTGGCAGAGGCCGGCTTTGAGCTCCGCGAACCTGGATGCTCGGCATGTCTGGCCATGAACCCCGACAAGGTGCCCGCGGGTAAACTCGCCGTATCGACCTCCAACCGCAACTTCGAGGGTCGCCAGGGTCCGGGAGCCCGCACCGTCCTTGCCGGTCCCCTCGTGGCAGCCGCAGCAGCCGTCAACGGAGTAATCACCGATCCACGCGTATAAACATCCACCATGAAAGAGAAATTCACCACTCTCACCTCGACCTGTGTCCCACTGCCTGTGGAGAATGTCGATACCGACCAGATCATCCCCGCACGCTTCCTGAAATCGACATCGCGCGAAGGCTTCGGCGACCATCTTTTCAACGACTGGCGCTTCCTCCCCTCGGGAGAACCTAATCCCGACTTCATTCTCAACAGCCCTCAGGCCAAGGGCGCCAAAGTGCTTGTAGCCGGAAAGAACTTCGGTTGCGGATCGTCGCGCGAACATGCAGCATGGGCCATTGCCGACTACGGATTCCGCGCCGTGATCTCCAGCTTCTTCGCCGACATCCACCGCAACAACGAGCTCAACAACTTCGTGCTCCCCGTCATCGTGTCGCCCGAGTTCCTTGCCGAGCTCTTCGCCTCGATCGAAGCCGATCCCGCAACACAGGTCACCATCGACCTCCCGGCACAGACAGTGACAAATCTCGCCACCGGACGCACCGAGAGCTTCCCCATCAACACATATAAGAAGGAGTGCCTCTCCGAAGGTCTCGACGATATAGACTATCTCCTTGCCCACCGCGAGGATATCGAGGCTTTCGAGTCCTCCCGCTAAAATTTTTCCGCCCAATCCCCCCAACCATCAAATAATCTCACACCCGTGATACTCAACATAGCTGTACTCCCCGGCGATGGCATCGGTCCCGAGATCTCCCGTGCCGGCATTGAGGTGCTCGACGCTGTTGCCAAGCGCTTCGGCCACACCTTCAACTACACCACGGCTCTTGTAGGAGCCGCCGCCATCGACGCTACCGGCAACCCATTCCCCGATGAGACCTTCCGCATCTGCTCCGAAGCCGATGCAGTGTTCTTCTCTGCCGTGGGCGACCTCCGCTTCGACTCCAACCCCGATGCCAAAGTGCGTCCCGAACAGGGTCTTCTTGCCATGCGCAAGAAACTTGGCCTCTATGCCAACATCCGCCCGGTTGCAACATTCAAATGGCTGCTCCATCTCTCGCCTCTCCGGAAGGAGCTCGTTGAGGGCGCCGACTTCGTGTGCATCCGCGAGCTCACAGGCGGCATGTACTTCGGCGAGAAGCACGAAGGCAGCGAGGAAGCCTACGACACCTGCATCTATACCCGGGGAGAGATCGAACGCATCCTCCGTGTGGCATACAAATATGCCGAGCGTCGCGGAGGACATCTCACGGTCGTAGACAAAGCCAACGTACTTGCATCCTCGCGCCTCTGGCGTCGCATAGCTAAAGAGATGGCACCGGAACATCCCGATGTCAACACCGACTTCATGTATGTTGACAATGCCGCAATGCGCATGATTCAGGAGCCACGGTTCTTCGACGTCATGGTCACGGAAAACACCTTCGGCGACATCCTGACCGACGAGGCTTCGGTCGTGTCCGGTTCAATGGGTCTTCTGCCGTCGGCCTCTCTCGGCGAGAGCACTCCTGTATTCGAGCCTATCCACGGCTCGTGGCCGCAGGCCGCAGGCAAGAACATTGCCAATCCATTAGCCCAGATCCTTTCCGGAGCAATGCTGCTCGAACACTTCGGTCTGGCCGCCGAGGCACGTGCCGTCCGTGAGGCTGTAGACGCATCGCTCGAGCAGTATGTACGCACTCCCGACATCCAGCCGGAAGGAAAACCGGTCTATGGCACAAAAGAAGTTGCAGCATGGATTGCCTCCTACATCTCCAATAAATAACTGATCCATAACGACATAACCCTACAGAGTTATCCTGTCCGATTCGGGCGGGATAATTTTTTGTCATTAATTTGACATTATTTTGTAACAAGAGCAAACTATCTCCCCTCACCTTTGTTTATATGACAGAAGCGATCATAAAACACACGCTTAGCATCTTCCTCTGAACCTCTCTTAACTGAAACTGAACAACACACACCCCTTCTTTTCTTCCTCCAAACCGCCTCATTCTTCGCTACTATGCAACGCCTGTTCATCAACCTCATAGCCCCCATACTTCCGGCACTCATACCCCTGATCCTCCTTGCCGCTTGTGCAACCACCCCCGGGCAAGAAGCCTCGGAAGCCTGCGAAGCAGCCCGCGACGGCCACTTCACCGAAGCCATCGAGTCAGCCGACAAGGCATATTCGCACCTTGACAAGCTATCCAACCGCGATCTCTGCAACCTCGCCGCAGCTTATGCCACAATCGCCATCGAAAACGGTGATCTTGATGCAGCCGACCGATTTGGTGAGGTCTACACATCCTCAATGGCAAAAGATCCCGAAGGATCAGCAAAGTTCTACTCCTCGCTCGATTCCCGGATGTCGACCGGACTCAAACTTCTTTCAGGCCTCCTTGCCGGACAAGGCATCTACGCCACGACACCCATTTCTCATAAGAATTATGTCGTCACTCCGGCCACCGATACCACACAGGCCATAGCCGACGAAGCTCTCGCGGAAGACTGATCCCCTCATTTCTCTCCAACCTTATTCTCCCTCTCTCTAACCCCATTTGTCTTTGTTTTTGTTTTGTTATTGTTTGTTAAAGTAAAGTCAGACAGGTAATGCGTGATGCACAGCCTGCCTGACTC
>CAYWWE010000112.1:0-6808 GCA_964461785.1 uncultured Bacteroides sp. | reverse complement strand
ATCAGAAGGGGACGGGGTCGAGGCCGGGTATCTGCTGGCCCCAGGAGGAGCGGTCGAGGCTGCGGTAGCTGATGGCTTCGCTGATGTGGTGGGGGGCTATGTCGGGGGCACCGTCGAGGTCGGCTATGGTGCGCGCCACTTTGATGATGCGGTCGTAGGCACGGGCACTCATGTCAAACTTGACCATCGCCGCCTTGAGGAGCGAAAGACAGCTCTCGGAGAGGGGTGCGTAGAGGGAGATGAGCCGTGAGGTCATCTGCGCGTTGCAGTGGATGCCCGGCTCTGAGGCGAAGCGCTCCTGCTGGATGCGTCGCGCCCGGCACACTCGCTCGCGTATGGAGGCACTGGGCTCGCCGGCCTCGCGCTGCGCAAGCTCCTCGAAGGGAACGGGCAGGATCTCGACCTGGAGATCTATGCGGTCGAGCAACGGGCCGGATATGCGGGACAGGTATTTGCTGACGGCGCCTGGAGGGCATGAGCATTGTTTGGTCGGGTGATTGTAATAGCCGCAGGGACAAGGGTTCATACTCGCCACGAGCATGAAGCCGGCAGGATAGTCGAGCGAATAGCGGGCGCGGGAGATGGCGATATGCCGGTCTTCGAGAGGCTGTCGGAGCACTTCGAGCACCGTCCGCGGAAATTCGGGAAACTCGTCGAGGAACAGGACTCCGTTATGGGCAAGAGAGATCTCGCCCGGACGCGGATTGCTGCCTCCTCCGACAAGGGCTACCGGCGATATGGTGTGGTGGGGCGACCGGAAAGGCCGTTGGGTCATGAGCTTCGATCCACGCTTCAGGCGTCCGGCCACGGAATGGATCTTGGTTGTCTCCAGGGCCTCAGCCAGGGTAAAGGGTGGCATGATGGTAGGCAGACGCTTGGCCATCATTGACTTGCCCGAGCCGGGAGGACCGACGAGCAGGATGTTGTGACCGCCGGCACACGCCACTTCGAATGCCCTCTTTACCGTCTCCTGTCCTCTGACCTCGGAGAAGTCGACATCAAACAGCGAGGAGGAGCGCGCAAACTCCGCCCGGGTGTCAACCTCGGTAGGGTCGACTGTGAGATTGCCCGAAAGGAAATCGACAACCTGGCGGAGCGAATTGAGTCCGTAGACCTTGAGGTTGTTGACAACAGCAGCCTCCGTGGCATTGCTCTCAGGCACGATCATGCCCTTGAAACCCAGCTCGCGGGCCTTTATGGCCATGGGCAGGGCGCCCGAGATGGGGAGCAGACTTCCGTCGAGACTCAGTTCGCCCATTATGAGATAATCGGCAAGGGCCGTGGAGGGCATCTTTTCATCGCCGGCAATGAGCCCTACGGCGATAGGCAGATCGAAAGCCGATCCCTCCTTGCGCACATCAGCCGGCGAGAGATTGACCACGACCCTGCGGCGTGGCGCCTGAAGTCCGCTCTGCCCTATCGCCGTCATCACACGCTGATAGCTCTCCTTGACGGCGGCATCAGGCAGACCGACCATGCTGAAGGCCGCTCCGCGGCTCACCGATACTTCGATTGTTACCAAGATGGCGTCGATGCCCTGAAGGGCGGCGCCGTAGACTTTGACGAGCATAGCTTATGTTTGATTTAAGGCGGGAGGCGAAAGATTTAAACGGCCAAAGGGAGCATGGCACAGGCTGCGAGGCCAGGCTATGCTCCCGTTTATGGGATATCGGCAGTGGGGGTATTACTCTGCGGGAGTCTCGGCAGGAACTTCCACAACCACAGTCTCAGACTCTCCTTCTACGGCAGGAGCCTCGTCGGCAGCAGCGGCGGGAGTCTCGAGGGTGGCGGCGGGGAGCTGGCTGTCGTAGCCTGCGGCGCTCTGCTCAAGAACAGCGGGAGCCTTCACGCGGGGAGCGGAAGTGGCCACGGAGTTGGGCATGAAGAAAGTGGAGAGGATGGCAAACACGCAGATTGCACCGGCAAGGATCCATGTCACTTTCTCGATGAAGCTGTTTGTGCGGCGCACACCCATAATCTGGTTAGAACCGGCAAAGGTCGACGACAGACCGCCGCCCTTCGACTTCTGGATGAGAACCACACCGATCATCAGCAGAGCTGCGATGAGAGTAAGAACAATAAGGAGGATATACATAGCTTAAAATGTAGTAATTACGGTTACCGGGGCTCTTGGCGCGAGGGGTTGCCCCGACGCTGGATGAGCATAAGTTTTTGCAAAAAACGCAATTGGTCTGCAAAGTAAATACTTTTTTTTGGATTATTCAAGCTAAGAGCATGAATAATGTCGTAGGCCTTGTCATATCGGCCCCGCTTGATATATACCTGGGCCAGACTCTCACTCAGCGAGGAGGCAGGGCGAGGAGCCGAAGAGACGTTTGCCTGCTGGTTGCGCGGCGGGATCCGCGGGGGCACCGGCAGAACAGATGATGCGGCGGGACTCTCCGGTTGGGCTGCGGGCTCAACCGGCTCGCTGTGATCCTCAGAACTGATTTCCGGCACCGTTTTACCGGCCTGACCGGCAAGGAAAGCATCAAGCATACGGTCGCAGGCGTCCGCGTGCTGGTCGACAGGAGCCTCTCCGGCGGCTTCACGCTCAAGAATCACCGAATAGTCGTCGGGCACAGGATTGAAAATCATCTTTTCGAGCAGAGCCTCCTCGCGCTCGCTCATGCGTCCGTAGCGTTCGAGGAATGTGTCGATGGCCGAATCTGTGTCGGTGGCCGTAGGAGCCGGAGCTTGTTCGGGAGGCATGAATCCGGCAAGCAGGACACCGTCCTGATCAGTGAGCCTGAAGAGCGTGTCACGTCCTGGAACAGAGGTGGCCACCCTCATGATCAGGCTCCTGCGCTCATCCGTGGTAAGAGCCGATGCGGGAGCACGCCGCAGCCTCATTGCCGCGGGCACCGACAGATAGGGATATGCCTCGGCGAGAAGCGCAACCTCCCCGGCCGACGGACAGGCGTCGGTCTCTGTCAGAAGGCGTAGCAGTATCTCTGCCGGGCTATTGGGTTCTGTCATATCGCGTCGGGGTGGAATATGGTGTTGATTACCAGTCGCCGAGAGTGGCATTGAAAATCTGTATCACGAGGTCTTCGGATATGGCCTGACACAACTGATCCTGAACATCGGTGAGGATCTCGTTGGAGTCGAAGTCCTTGAACGCCGAGAAGTCCTGATCAAAGCTCTTGTCGGGCACCTTATTGTCGGTGTATATCACATGGACACGGATAGTGAGGCGGGTCTGCGATCCGTAGCCATCCTGAGTGACGGCCTGCGGGGTGAAATCGTAGCCGGTGATCTCTCCCTCGATCTGGATATCGGCCGGCGGATCGATCACCTGCAGGCGCGTGTTGCGCGATACATAGTTGAGCAGCTCGTTTTCAAAGATGGTCTGAAGCTGAGGATAGACAAGCGCCGTGCGGATGGGGAAGTTGGCGATCGATACGGTCTTGTAGACGTTATAATCAAGTGCCGCGCCATTGAGGGTCCAACTGAAGCTGCATCCACCCAGGAGCAGAGGGAGGATCACAACGGTAAGACTGAGGATTAGTCGGCGCATGGTATCGTGACGTAATTGGATTTCATGGGCTATTAACGTGCAAATATACGCATTTTTCGACACATCACCAATCATAACCCGCTACGAAAGTGTCCCGGCAACCTCAGGGGCTGTCGGGACACGGTAATAATTATAGCAGAGTTATGATTATGCTGCCGAGAGATCAGGCGCGGCGGGCTGCCTTGCCATGGCGACGGGCATCGGTGAGATAAGCCACCGGAGCCGCAACATAGATGGTGGCGAGGGTGCCGATCACAACGCCGAAGATCATGGCGAAAGTGAAGGAGCGGATTGCATCGCCGCCGAGGATGAAGATGCAGAGGAGCACCAGGAGAGTGGTGGCCGATGTCATGATAGTACGGCTGAGGGTCGAGTTGATCGAGCTGTTGATGGTGGTGCCGAAATCCTGCTTGGGATAGAGGGCCACATTCTCACGCACGCGGTCAAACACAACCACCGTATCGTTGATCTGATAACCGATCACGGTAAGGATGGCCGCTATGAACGACTGGTCGATCTCCATTGCAAACGGGAATAGTCCGTAGAAGAACGAATAGAAGCCGATGATCATGAATGCGGTGAAGGCAACGGCAGCGAGGGCGCCGAGCGAGAAGGCCACATTGTGGAAGCGGATGAGGATGTAGAGGAACATTGCCACGAGGGCGAGCATCACGGCGATGATAGCGTCGGTGCGCATATCGTTTGCCACGGTAGGACCTACCTTCTGCGACGACATGATACCGATGTTCTCGTTGGTGGTGGAGAAGTCGGTCATCGACATATCGCCGATCTCATCCTTGAGACCATTGTAGAGGATCTCGGTGATCTGGTCGTCGACATTGTCCTCGTCGGAGTCGATCTTCCAGTTGGTCGAGATACGCACCTTGGTGTTGTCGTCGATGGTGATTACGCTGACCTGAGCGGGACGTCCGTCCTCCTCGACAAAGAGGGGAGCGAGCTTCTGCTGGAGCTGGTCGGTCTTCACGGCATGGTCGAACTGAACCACATAGTTGCGGCCACCGGAGAAGTCGATACCCTGGTTGAGGCCACGGGTAAAGAAGCTGATGATGGTGGCGAGGATGAGCACACCGACAATTATAAACGCTGTCTTGCGGGCACCGAGGAAGTTGATGTGGGTGTTGGTGAACATCTTCCGCGAGATGGCGGTAGTGAAGGTGAGGCGCTCGAAAGGCTTGCTCTTTGCACCGAGGATAAACACGAGGCGTGTGAGAAAAACGGCGGTGAAGAACGAGCAGACAATACCGATGATGAGGGTGGTGGCGAAGCCCTTGATAGGACCTGTGCCGAAGAGGAGCAGGATCACGGCGGTGATGATCGACGTGAGGTTGGAGTCGAAGATGGCCGAGAAGGCATTAGAGTAACCGTCGGCAATGGCAGTGCGCACATTCTTGCCGCTGCGGAGCTCTTCCTTGGCGCGCTCGAAGATGAGCACGTTGGCATCGACAGCCATACCGAGCGCGAGCACGATACCGGCTATACCTGAGAGGGTGAGCACGGCCTGGAAGGAGGCGAGGATACCGAAGGTGAAGAAGATGTTGAAGATGAGGGCGAGGTTGACGATAAGGCCGGGGATCACACCGTAGACACACATCATGCAGATCATGAGAAGCACGAGTGCCACTACAAACGACCACATACCGTCTTCAATGGCCTGTTGGCCGAGCGACGGACCGATTACGGTGTCGGAGATGATGTCGACCTTGGCGGCCATCTTACCGCTCTTGAGCACGTTTGCAAGGTCTTTGGCCTCGTCGGTGCTGAAGTGGCCGGTGATCGAGGTGCGTCCGCCCTCGATAGCGTTCTGTACATTGGGAGCCGAGTAGACCATATCGTCGAGGACGATGGCCACCTGCTTGCCGACGTTGGCGGCAGTCATGCGGGCCCAGATCTTGGCAGCCTCGGGCTTCATGGTCATCGAGACATAGTTGCCGCCCTGCATGTTGTCATACTCATTGGAGGCGTTTGTCACAACGTCGCCGGCAAGAGTGGCCTTGCCGCCTACGGTGCGCAGACCGACGAGGGTATAGAGGTCAATCTTGCGGGTGCGGCCTGTGGCTGTGTCGGTCATCTCTACAGTCTGGGGCTTTACCTGCCATGCGAGCTTGAGGTTGGACGGGAGGGTGCGGCGGGCAGCCGGCGAAGCGAGGATCGAATCAATGGCTGCACGCTCCATCGAGGTGGCCGAGCCGACAGCGATGGGATCGTAGGGGGAACCTACCTGAAGGAAGTGGGCGAAGAGGCCGCGGCCGCCACGGGTGGAGTCGGTAGCAACCACACGGTCAAGCTCCATGATAGCGTTCTGATAATCGGCCAGGGGGAATGTCTCATAAAACTCCAGATTGGCCGAGCTCTTGAGAAGCTCGCGCACACGGTCGTGTTCCTTCACGCCGGGGAGCTCCAGAAGGATCTGACCGTCGTTTTCAAGCTCCTGGATATTGGGAGCCACAACGCCAAACTGGTCGATACGCGAACGGAGCACATTGGTCGACGAGCTCACGCGATCCTTCACCTCCTGCTTGAGGGCACGCTCCACAGCCTCGGGTGAGTCGCCGCGCTTGGTCTGCTCGCGGAACACAACGGTGAGGTCACCGGCCGGATCGATGCGACGGTACTCGCGGCAGAAAGCAGCCACATAGTCGTTGGTCTTGGTGGCGCGGACAACTGAGTCGGTGGCGTGGATGGCGGGTTCAAAGTAAGGGTTGCCTTCGGCATTGGCCATAGAGCGGAGGATATCGGGAACCGATACCTGAAGGGTAACGTTCATACCGCCCTTGAGGTCGAGGCCCAGACCTACGCCGAGTTTCTGGACGTCATTAAAAGTATAACCGAGATAAACGGGCTCCTTTGAGATGGAGTCGATGTAGCTCTTGTAGGCCACACGATAGGCGTCGGAGCGTGTGTCGCCGTTGCTCATGGAAGCTGCATATTTCTCAGCATTAGCCTCGTGATGATTGGTCACCACGGTAAACGAGAGATAAAACAGGCAGATGAGCACCAGGAAGATGGCGATAATGCCGGCAACGACACTTCCTAATTTTCCTTTGCTTTGCATGTCGGGAATGAGATATTTGTGTTTGGTTTATTATTTATTTCAGAGTAATGAAATGGCTGATCCATGTGCAGATACACGACCGCAAAAAGCGCCCGCAGATCCTCCGGAAAGGAACGACAGGAGCTCCCGCGACGCGGTCAGTCACTTTTTCAGCGTGCAAATATACTATTAAATTCTGTAACTTCCGCTATTTTAGCCAATCAAATTTGCAGAGC
>CAYWWE010000111.1:0-7039 GCA_964461785.1 uncultured Bacteroides sp. | reverse complement strand
GGTGTCGATTTCGGCCGCGAGCTTAGTGTCGTCGCGCCTCATGAGCCATGACTGGAACTGGGTGAATGTGATCTGGGTGGAGATGTCGATATCGGGATAATCCACGCTCATTGCTTTGGCTATGCGTTCGTTGACCACGGCGCGGTCAATCTCGCCCGTAGCGGTCAGGATGACGAGCTGTTCGGATCCATAGAGCGAATCCGTTACGATTTGAATCGTGTCGCCTATTTCAGCCGACAGATTGCGCAGTCGGGTCACGGCCGGACTCTGTGCGGCAACCCATACCTTTTTCCCGGCCAGATCAAGGGCCGAGGATACGAACCCTACGCTGTCGCGTCGCTGTACGAGGACCTGACGGTCGAGAAACGCAGGCTCGGTAAAGGCAAATTCGTCGCGGAGCTCGGCGGTGGTGGGCACGTCGGCTACAACCACGTCATAGCGTCCCGACCTCAGCCCGTCGAGAGCCGAAGCCAGAGCCGACACCGGATGAAATTTTAGCTTAAGGCCGCCCTCTCCGGCTATGATGCGCAGAAGGTCGTAGTCAAATCCGCCTATCGTGTCGCCATATTGATAAAATGTGAGGGGCGAGTATTCGATGGCAACATCGATCGTGTCTCCGCCCGATGGCATGAATGTTCCGGGGGCATCCGAGACGTGTGGTCTTGAACATATCTTGAGCATCCACATAGCGCCGATGGCAATAAGCAGCAAACCGATCAGGGTGCTTGCCACGCGCTTGCTCTTGGGTTGTAGTCGCGTTTCTTTTTTCATCTGTTGTGGGTCTACGGTCAGTTGGTGAAGTCAACCGAGACACCCAGCAGGAATCGACGCGGATTCATCGGGTAGTGGGGGAGGGAGAAGTAGTCTTTTCCGCCTATGATGCCTTGGTTCACATGAGAGAATAACACATAAAAACGGGCTTTGCTCAATTTCATGTTGATATAAGCGTTCATGTAGGGATAATTGCCCACTTTGATTTTGTCCTGAGTATAGAATGAGGCGGTGGCAGGCTGATAATTGTAGGCGTAGTAGCGGGAATACCAGTCGCAGTCAAGGCCGAGCTGCACATGGAGTGTCGCAACCCGGAAGAGGATATACAGATTGGAGTAGATGGCGAGCTGCGGGAGAGGGAGCACGGATTCGTCGGTGCTTTTCTGCCATGTCAGCTTGTTTTCCCAGTTCAGGATGCCGACGCGGAAGTCCTGTTTAAGCCGGGCGCTCATGATCTGGATATTCTTGCCATGCTGGGCCGGCATGGCGAGTGAGTCGAAATAGACGAGGTTCTGGACATTCTCTACGTCGAGTCCTATCATGGTCCGGCTCTTGGGATATGAAATGCTGCCTCCGATGCGGGTGCGTCTGATTTTAGAAAACTCGTTTTTCCAGATGAAATGGTTGCTCACATAGTTTTCCATCAGGTAGGGAGGGGCTTCATTGGAGAAGCATCCCGAGGCATCGATGCTCAGGGTGTCGCCGAGGAGTGGAATATGTGTCGACACATTACCTTTCAACTCCACTTCGCCGAGCGCCCGCCCGAGGATTCCGAAGCGTGCCGTCGCGTCGTAGCGCAGCAATGAACCTGTGGTCTTGGATAGCTGACCGCCGGCCCAAAGGAAGTTTTCGGATGCTTTAGGCGCTATAGCCTCCTCATAGGGATAGGGCGTCAGTCCCGGTATCACATCTCCTGGGTTACGGGGATCCGACACCGAATCGGGAGTCTGCTTATATCGCCTCAGCTCGTGGGTCAGGAAGGCCGAGAGGCCGAATTTGGCGTATTTATGGAAGCCTTCGATAAGTGACAGACCGATGGTGTTGCTGATGGAGGTGTAGCGTGTCACATCGTGTGAGCCTGTGAGCAGAAGATATTGGTTTTCCCAGAATTTCTTATCCTGCGAGGAGTTGCTGTTGTCGAAAACATGACGTCCGCGGCGGTAGTCGAAAGTCCATGTGATTGAGCTTACCGGTATGAACTCGTGCTTCGGGATGGTGTCGGCTATCATCTTGCCATCGGGACCCTCGATTGAGTCGGGAGGGAGCTCACGCCAGAATCCGAGCTTATACCGGTTGTTGAGCATAAGCTCGGCTCCGGTCACTCGGGTGTGGGCATCGGTGAGATGGACCGGGATAGCGCTCGGCTCGATAGTGGCCACACCGCCCTGAAGCACTGCCGGATTGGTGATATAACGGTCGTCGGTTATGCCGCCGTTTTCTTTGTTGAGGGAGTTCCACGCGTTAAAGAATGCCTGCAGCTCATATTGGTCGCCCATGTATGATGCCGCTCCACCCCACGAAATGTTCTTGACCGATTGTGAGGTGTAGGATCCTTTAGAATAGATATAGTCGAAGTTGGCTCCGAATTGAAGCCGCTTGTTGACATTGCCGGAAAAGGTGCCTTTGAGCCTGTCCTGGGCATATTCCTTGCCGCCGCCGGTGTTGTAGCTCAGCAGGGTTATTGGTATGCGTGAGTTGTAGAATTTGTGATTGCCGAGGGTCGGGAGCCAGTGGCTGAGGGCATTGCGGAAGAAAAACGGACTCTGCCGGCCACGGTCCATGTAGATCATGTTTATGCCTTCGGCTCCGAGATTACCGGTAGTGGCCCAGGCCGAGCTCACATCGTTGGGAACGGCCTGAAGATAATAGTTGTGCATGAGAGTGTCTACCGTCGAGGGCACTCTGAAGCCGAGCGGTGATGTTATTTCCCATGCATAAACTTTCTGTTCGGGCAGCTTGGAGCCTGAAGATGACGAGGAATGGCTCCCCGGTGATCCCGACCGCTGAGCCACGGCTACGGAGGAGAAGCAGATGGCAACCGCGATCAGGAGAAGCAGTCGGGCGAAAGTGGATATTGAGCGATTGATGACAGTCATGATAAAACTACGGTGGAGAGAGATAGTCCCTGAGGTGTTGTTTGGCGCAAAGTTATCAATAATTTCGCAAAAAATGTGACGGGCATGGGAGTAGAATGAAAAAAAATGCCTACCTTTGCACCCGCATTAAGGTAGGCGCACAGTATGTAAGCCTTCCTGTGCACTCACAGCAATACAAATCCAACCAATTCATTAATGGCAACAAAAATCAGACTGCAACGTCATGGTCGTAAGAACTATGCGTTCTATCCTATTGTTATCGCCGACAGCAGGGCACCACGAGATGGTAAGTATATTGAAAGGATAGGTTCCTACAACCCGAACACTAATCCTGCTACAATAACTTTGAATTTCGAGAGGGCTTTGTATTGGCTCAACTGTGGCGCTCAGCCCACCGATACCGCCCGCACGATCCTCTCCAACGAAGGCGTTCTCCTGATGAAGCACCTTCAGGGTGGTGTTAAGAAAGGCGCTTTCGACGAAGCTGAGGCTCAGCGTCGTTTCGATGCCTGGAAGCAGAAGAAACAGGCTGCTATCGATGCCGTCCGTGCCTCTATGGCCGACAAGAAGGAGCTCGCCGTCAAGGCTCGCTTCGAGGCAGAGCAGGCTGTCAATAAGACCATCGCAGAAGCTGTGGCCAAGAAGAAAGCCGAGGCTGCTGCCAAGGCCGCCGAGGAAGCTGCTGCCAATGCTGCTGAAGAAGCTGCTCCCGCTGAGGAGGCTCCCGCTGAATAATAAAGCGGAGTCTTATCCAACGCTGACTGACACAAACATCGCCGTCCGACTGCAATCAACTGCGGCCGGACGGTGCTTTTTTAGTCCGTCGGTGCCTTGTAAACGTGCTTCCGGCTCTTCTGAAAAAGAAAAAAATGTGAGGCGTAGGTTGATATTTTTTGGCGCGAGCGGCGAGAATCACTATATTTGCAGCCAAAATTATTCCGCCAACCATTTTTAAGGTGACAGAAATATCATTTACCAAAATGCATGGCGCGGGCAATGACTATATTTATATAGACTGCACCTCAAGCCCCGCTCCTGCAGACCTCCCCGCTCTGGCGAGGGAGATGAGCGACCGCCACTTCGGCGTAGGTGGCGATGGAATTGTCCTTATCCTTCCGTCAGATTGCGCCGACTTCAGAATGAGAATGTTCAATGCCGACGGTTCTGAGGCGCAGATGTGTGGCAATGCTTCGCGATGCGTGGGCAAGTATGTCTACGACAATGGCCTCACCGACGGGCGCACGGTCGTGACTCTTGAGACTCTTGCCGGAATCAAAATCCTCGATCTTCATATCGGAGCAGACGGTCTTGTCGAGACTGTGACCGTGGATATGGGTGAGCCGGTAGTGGAGTGTGACAGGATTCCCGTTGTGTCGAAAGGTGACTCCAGATTTATCAATACCCCCATGACCACTTCGCGCGGGCCTGTCGAGGTCACTGCTGTGTCGATGGGTAATCCACATGGCGTTGTGTTCACGGACGGAGAGATCACCGACGATCTCGTTCACGGCCTCGGACGTGAGATGGAAGTCCTGTCTGACTGGCCCGAAAAAGCCAACATTGAGTTTGCCCGCGTAGATGGGCCCGGTGATATCGCGATGCGTGTGTGGGAACGCGGTTCGGGCGAGACCCTTGCCTGCGGCACCGGCGCGTGCGCCACAGCAGTAGCGGGAGCGCTTACCGGACGCACCTCCCGTCATGTGCGGCTCCATCTCATCGGTGGAGTGCTCGAGATAGAGTGGCGCGAGACCGACAATCATGTCATGATGACCGGTCCGGCCATTACGGTCTTTACCGGAACCTATTTCCGCCGAGCCGAAGACTGAGAAGAACAGATTTTTAAACCGACTCCATACTATACCTACCAGAAATAAAAAGTGGTACACGTCAACGATAATTTCCTTAAACTCCCGGCCTCATATCTCTTCAGCGAGATAGCCCGTAAAGTAGAGCAATTTAAAAAAGAGCATCCCGACACGCCGGTGATCCGCATGGGAATCGGCGATGTCACGCGCCCCATCTGTCAGGCCGCCATCAACGGTCTCCGTCAGGGTGTGGACGATGAAGCCCGCGAATCGACTTTTCACGGATACGGCCCCGAGCAGGGATATGACTTCCTGCGCAGCAATATCGCCAACACCGACTATCGCGAGCGTGGCATCGAGATAGATGAGGATGAGATCTTTATCAGCGATGGCGCGAAAAGCGACACCGGCAACATAGGCGATATCTTCTCCACCTCATGCAAGGTTGCCGTGACGGATCCCGTTTATCCGGTATATGTCGACACCAATGTCATGGCAGGCCGCGCAGGCGAGCATCTCCCCGACGGGCATTGGAGCAATATCGAGTATCTGCCGTGTACGGCTGAAAACGGCTTCGTGCCCTCTCTCCCTTCCGGCGACCCTGACCTGATTTACCTATGCTATCCCAACAATCCTACCGGCACGAGCCTCACCCGCGATCAGCTTGCCGTGTGGGTTGAATATGCCCGCGCCCACGGCGCCATCATCCTCTTCGATTCGGCATACGAGGCTTACATCTCGCAGCCCGATGTGCCCCATTCGATATACGAGATAGAGGGAGCCAAGGAGTGTGCCATCGAATTCCGCTCATTCTCGAAGACAGCCGGCTTCACCGGACTCCGTCTGGGCTACACAATTGTCCCGAAGAGCCTCAAGGGAGTAGACGCCGATGGCAACGAGGTCAGCCTCAACCGTCTGTGGCTCCGTCGCCAGACCACGAAATTCAATGGTGCGAGCTATGTTGTGCAGCGTGCTGCCGAGGGCCTCTATACTCCGGAAGGACGCCGCCAGATAGTCAAGACCGTAGACTATTATATGCGCAACGCCGCTCTGCTGCGTCAGGGCCTTTCGGAGGCCGGTCTGGAGGTATACGGTGGTGTCAATGCCCCTTACATCTGGATCAAGACTCCCGGCGGGATGAGCTCCTGGGAGTTCTTCGACAAGCTGCTCAATGAATGTAACATTGTCGGCACCCCCGGTGTCGGGTTCGGCCCCTCAGGCGAAGGCTACTTCCGGCTCACGGCCTTCGGACGCTACGAAGACACTATCGAAGCCGTCAACCGTCTCAAAAAGCTGTCGGCTCCCACTTCAGCTAAACAATAATCGACCAATAACCCCGGCGGGGGCTTGGCGCTCCCCACGGCACCAAGTCCCCGCCGCCTTTATATCCAACTCTGTTTCCAATCAAAGTAAAAAAGGATTTTATGCCGTCACTAAGATTCAAAGTTGTAGATGAGGCCTTCAACCGCAAGGCCGATCCTGTGAAGATCCCTGCTGAAAGCCCTGAGAAATATTATGGCAAGCAGGTGTTCAACCGCCAGAAGATGTTTGAGTATCTTCCGGCCGATACCTTTGAGGCTCTTACGCATGCCATCGACAACAAGCGCCCTCTGCCGCGCGAAGTAGCCGATTCGGTTGCCGAGGGAATGAAAAAGTGGGCGCTCGATAATGGCGCGCATCACTACACCCACTGGTTTCAGCCTCTGACCGAAACCACTGCAGAGAAGCACGACGCATTTGTCGAGCACGACGGCAAGGGTGGAGTGATAGAGAGTTTCACCGGCAAGCTCCTTGTTCAGCAGGAGCCGGATGCGTCGTCGTTTCCCAACGGCGGTATTCGCAATACCTTCGAAGCGCGAGGTTATTCGGCCTGGGACATCTCTTCGCCGGCCTTCATCCTGGGCGGGACGCTCTGTATTCCTACGGTCTTCATCTCGTATACAGGAGAGAGTCTCGACTACAAGACTCCGCTGCTCCGCGCGCTCAACAGTGTGGATAAGGCTGCAACAGCCGTAGCGCGTTTCTTCGATCCCAATGTCAACCATGTGCGCTCCTATCTCGGTTGGGAACAGGAATATTTCCTGGTCGACGAGGCTCTCTATTCAGCCCGTCCCGACCTTATGCTTACCGGTCGCACCCTTATGGGTCATGAAAGTGCCAAGAATCAGCAGCTCGAGGATCACTATTTCGGAGCCATCCCCTCGCGCGTGGAGGCTTTCATGCTCGACCTCGAGATAGAGTGCCACAAGCTCGGCATCCCGGCCAAGACCCGCCACAACGAGGTGGCTCCCAATCAGTTTGAGCTTGCACCGATCTTTGAGGAAACCAATCTGGCCAACGACCACAACCTCCTGCTGATGTCGCTCA
>CAYWWE010000110.1:0-7099 GCA_964461785.1 uncultured Bacteroides sp. | reverse complement strand
ATTTAAGGTGAGATGAGACACGGCCCCGCCGCGTCTCATCTTTCTTTTCGCCCCAGGTTCCGCTCCGCTCCACCAGGGGCTGACACAACATCGCGCCTTCGGCGCTCCGCCAACCCATCACGACGGAACGCCATAGGCGCACGATGCTCGCTGAGACACCGATCGACAGGCCACCGAGCCACCGGAGGAGCCTCGTAGAGGCATCGATAGAGAGGACACCGGGCCACCGGTGAAGAGCCTCGTAGAGGCGATATGGTGTTAACCCCTGGCGGAGCAAAGCGGAGCCTGGGGGAAGGAGCCACCCACACAAATCTGAGCCTCGTAGAGGCGATGTGATTGCGTCCGTACAACCATGCTGTCGTAATAACATCGCCTCTCCGAGGCTCATAATCAATCTATCGCACCAACGTCCCCCAGGTTCCGCTCCGCTCCACCTGGGGCTGACACAACATCGCCTCTACGAGGCTCCCCTCCGTCGCAATGGGTCGGCGGAGCGACGACCTACCCGGCTCCGCTACACCTGGGGCTGACACCACATCGCGCCTTCGGTGCTCCACCACCCATCACGACGGAACGCCATAGGCGCACGATGTTTGCTGAGACACCGATCGACAGGCCACCGGACCACCGGGGAGCCTCGAAGAGGCATCAATAGAGAGGACACCGGGCCACCGGTGAAGAGCCTCGTAGAGGCGATATGGTGTTAACCCCTGGCGGAGCAAAGCGGAGCCTGGGGGAAGGAGCCACCCACACAAATCTGAGCCTCGTAGAGGCGATGTGATTGCGTCCGTACAACCATGCTGTCGTAATAACATCGCCTCTCCGAGGCTCAAACCATTTTTTGGGCCCCAGGTTCCCCAGGTTCCGCTCCGCTCCACCAGGGGCTGACACAACATCGCGCCTTCGGCGCTCCGCCAACCCACCGCGACGCCCCTACCCGGTTCCGCTACACCTGGGGCTGACACCACATCGCGCCGTCGGCGCTCCGTCGACCCACCGCGCCGCCCCCCAGGTTCCGCTCCGCTCAACCTGGGGCTGACACCACATCGCCTCTACGAGGCTCCCCTCCGACGACCCATTGTGTCTTTATTATTTTTATGGCATTTATTGGGGTATTTATTTGGCGGGGAAAGGAAATATTCCTACTTTTGGTGATTATGAGTAAAGTCGCTGCATATTACCATATTGTGTTCTGTACCAAGAACCGGGCGAAGACCATACCCCTCCAATTCAAGAACGATCTATATCGCTTTATCTGGAGCATCGTTAGAGGCCACAACTGCCGGCTGCTCCGGATCGGGGGTATACAGGATCATCTGCATCTGCTGATAGATCTGCGCCCGACAGTGGCACTTGCTGCTCTCATACGCGACATAAAGGCCAATTCAAGCGCATTTCTCAAGAAAGATCCGCGTTTCAGAGGATTTGAAGGATGGGCGGCCGAATACTACGCTTCGACTCTGAGACCCGAAGATGCCGACGGTGTCATCCACTATATAGCTAACCAAGAGGCACATCACAAGACCGGAAACACTGATGACGAATTAAGAATGATGTGTAAAACGGCTTTTCTGGACTATTACGGGGATAATGGCGAATAAATAACCCCGATAAAATGCTTACCTTTGCAGCAGAATAATTCATTTATGATATGACTGACTGCACTCCGACGGGGCTTACCGACTCTTTTGACCACGATCATCTGTGGCACCCATATACTTCGACGCTCGATCCGCTGCCGACTTATAAGGTTGACGGCGCGGAGGGTGTGCGCATCAGGCTCGCCGACGGGCGGGAGCTGATCGACGGAATGTCGTCGTGGTGGTGTGTGTGCCACGGCTACAACCACCCGCGGCTCAACGCGGCGGCCAAGGCACAGATCGACCGCGTGAGCCATGTGATGTTTGGCGGCCTGACCCACGACCCGGCCATACGTCTGGGCAAGCTGCTGCTGGCTATGGCGCCCCCGTCGATGGACTGGATCTTTTTTGCCGATTCGGGGTCGGTGGCTATCGAGGTGGCCATGAAGATGGCGGTCCAGGCCTCGGTGAGCCGCAGCGGGAGCCACGCCAAGACCAACTTCGCGACGATACGCAGCGGCTATCACGGCGACACGTGGAACGCGATGAGCGTGTGCGATCCGGTGACGGGCATGCACGGCGCTTTCGGGCCGGCGCTGCCGGTGAGATATTTCGTGCCGCAGCCCCGCAGCCGCTTTGACGGCGAATGGGACGAGGCCGACATAGCGCCGATGCGCGATCTGCTCGAGAAGAAGAGCGGCGAGATTGCGGCGGTGATCCTGGAGCCTATAGTGCAGGGCGCGGGCGGAATGTGGTTTTACCACCCGCAATATCTCCGCGAGGTGCGCCGCCTATGCGACGAGCACGGTGTCTATCTCATTTTTGACGAAATAGCCACGGGATTCTGGCGCACGGGGCGCGCCTTTGCCTGGGAATGGGCGGGGGTGGAACCCGACATCATGACGGTGGGCAAGGGGCTGACCGGCGGCTACATGACGCTGAGCGCCGTGCTGGCCACCCGCGACGTGGCCGACACCATCTCGCGCGGCGAGGCGGGCGTGATGATGCACGGCCCGACATTCATGGCCAATCCGCTGGCGTGTGCCGTGGCCTGCGAGAGCCTCACTCTGCTCGGCGAGCAGGATATGGCGGCGCGGGTGGCCCACATCGAGAGCGTGCTGAAAGAGCGGCTGGCCCCGGCGAGGAAGCATCCCGGGGTGGCCGACGTCAGGGTGCTCGGCACGATAGGCGTGGTGGAGATGAAGAAGCCGGTGGATGTGGGCGAGTTTCAGAAGCGCTGCGTTGAGCGCGGGATATGGGTGCGCCCCTTCGGCCGCAATGTCTATGTCATGCCCCCCTACATCATCACGGACGAGGATCTTGCATATCTCACCGACAATATGCTCGCAATACTTCCCGACGGCGATGGCGAGTGAGGAGATGGTGAGCGGGCGACTGGAAGCCCTTGCCGCAGCCGGGATGCTACGGCGCATACCGGCCGACGGAGCCGGCTGTCGGGCCGTGGCCGACTTCTCGACCAACGACTATCTCGGGCTCGGCGCCGACGCCGGACTACAGGACCGATTTATGGAGCGGGAGGAGAACCGCCGGGAACCGTTCACATCGAGCGCCTCGCGGCTGCTGGCGTCGCGCCAGGCGGCCTACACGTCGCTCGAAAACACGCTCGACGCCCTCTATCCCGGGCGCCGCTCGCTTCTGTTCAACTCGGGCTATCATGCCAACACGGGGCTGGTGGGCACGCTCACCGGTCTGTTCAACCGCCCGCTCATCCTGGCCGACAAACTCGTCCACGCCAGCATCATCGACGGCATCCTGCTGTCGCGGGCCGACTTCAGGCGCTTCCCTCACAACGACTTCGACCGCCTCGAAAAGATGCTCTCCCGCGCCCTCGCCGCCACTGACCGCCCCGACGGCGTGATAATAATAGCCGAGAGCGTCTACAGCATGGACGGCGACCGCGCCGACATAGACCGCCTCGCCGAGATCAAGCGCCGCTACTCGGGGCGCGGCACTGAAGTGATGCTCTACATCGACGAAGCCCACGCCGCGGGGGTCGAAGGGCCCGCGGGACTCGGCCTCGTGGCCGCCTCGAAACTGCCCGGAGCCGTCGACGTGACAGTAGGCACATTCGGCAAGGCGCTGGCCTCGTCGGGAGCCTTCGCGCTGATGAGCCCGGCCATGCGCGAATGGGCCGTCAACAGCGCCCGCAGCTTCATCTTCTCCACCTCGTTGCCCCCCATCGTGGCGCGATGGAGCGAGTATATGCTCAGGGAAGCCGCCGGGGCCGACACCGCCCGCGCCCGGCTCCACGACTACGCTCGGCTGCTCGATCCCGCCGACGGGCGATACATCTATCCCGCCATCACGGGGAGTGCCGAATCGGCCGTAGCCCTCTCGCGCCGTCTGCTCGATGAGGAGGCCATAAAAGTGCTCCCGATCCGCACACCCACCGTCCCCGTCGGCACCGAACGCCTGCGCGTGAGCCTCAGCGCCGCCTCGGACCGCGCCGACATCGAAAGGCTCATACATTTTCTCAACCTCAATCTGCCGCGATGAAGACCCAGACCGTCACCACCCTCGCCGATCGCTCAGCCCCGCGCCTGATCCTGTTTTTTGCCGGATGGGGCATGGATCCGCGCCCATTTGCCCGTCTCGGGCGCGAGGGCTACGACACCGCCGTTGTGTGGGACTACACCGATCCCGCTCCCCTGCCCGCGAGTCTGCTCGACGGGTATGAGGAGATCTGCGTGGCAGCATGGTCGTTTGGAGTGCCCTACGCTGCCCGCTTCATCGCCGACAACGCCGACCTCCTGCCTATAACTCGGTGCATTGCCATCAACGGCACTCTCACACCGGTCAACGACGAGACCGGCATCCCCGCCGCCCTGTTTCACGCCACTCTCGAAGGGTTGACCCCGCGATCGCTCGACAAATTCTACCGCCGCATGACCGGCGGAGGAGCGGCCGCCGCATCATTTGCCGCCACAGCTCCCGAGAGGGAGATAGACGGCCTCGCAGCCGAACTGCGCCGGGTTGAGGCCGACGGTGAGGCTCCCGACCCGCACTTCGACGCCGCATACATATCAGGCGCCGACCGCATCATACCGCCCGGCAATCAGCGCCGCGCCTGGCACGGACGCACAACGGTCAACGATCTCGGCCCCGACGCTCCCCACATGCCCGACTTCAACGCCATCCTGCGCCGCGAGATGGCCGACAAGCGGATGATCGGCGACTCATTCGGGAGCGCCGGCTCAACCTACGACTCCGAGGCCTCCATACAGCAGGAGGCCGCCGGCCATCTCGCCGAGCTATGGCGAGCCGTGGCCGGCGACTGTCCCGAGGGTGAGATAGTGGAATTCGGGACCGGTACCGGGATGCTCACACGCAGCCTCGGCAGCGGCGCGGCCATGCGGCTCTACGACATTGCCCCCGTGAGTCCTGACGTGTGTCGGGCCGATGCCGAAGTCATGATCAGCCGCATGATATCCGCCGGACCGACCGCCGGAGTAGTCTCCGCCTCGACAATACAATGGTTTAACTCGCCTGAGCGCTTCATAACCCGTCTGATGCGCGCCCTGCAGCCCGGAGCCGTGGTAGCGCTCTCGACCTTCGGCCCCGAGACCTACCGCGAACTGGCTCCCTTCCAGGAGTCGCGCCCAAGATATATGAGCGGCTCCGACCTGCACGCCATAGCCTCCTCACTCGTAGCCGAGGGGATAGCCGAAAAGGGATTCACCGTTGAGGAGGGGGAGGAGCGGGTGCTCCGCTTCCCCTCGACACGCGACCTCATAGCCCACACCCGCCGGAGCGGCGTCAACGCCACCCGCCTGTCGGGCACCTCGGCAGCCCGCGCCCTGCTGGCCGCCGCCCCCGTCACCCTTACCTACCGGCCCGTCTTCATAGTCATGCGCCGGGCTGGACGCTAAAAAACCGACCGTCCCCCCGGGAGAGGACGATCGGCAGTCTGCTGTTGCCTTACCAGGATTCGAACCTAGACAGACAGAACCAAAAACTGTAGTGCTACCATTACACCATAAGGCAATCGAAGCGGATCAGCAGCCGGCGATATGGCGCTAATCCGTGGCAAAAGTAATACATTTCTTCCAAACAGGCAAATGCCGCGCCCCTAAATCTGCACAAAACGCACCGGCGCAGGCACAGAATCCCGTGCAAAATTACCCGACTATACCCGGAGATTTCCACACTTTTGTAGAAATTACCCGACTATACCCGGAGATTTCCACAAATTTGCTTGTTTTATAAGGTATAGTTGTGTAATTTTACCACAAAAAAAAGTATGAACATAATCATCCGCCAGAGATATCTCGACCATATAATCTCACGGCTGAACCGTGACATGATGATAATCCTTACCGGTCAGCGCCGCGTTGGCAAAAGCTATATGCTCCGCCAACTGAAGGAGTGGTTGGAAACAAACAAGCCTGACTCCAATATCGTCTACATCAACAAAGAGCTTCAGGATTTCAGTCACATTACAAATGCCACCGAACTTCATGATATCGTTGTTGCACAATTACCTGAACATGGTGAAAACTACCTTCTGATAGATGAGGTGCAGGATATCGCTGGATATGAGGATGCCTTGCGGAGTCTGTATGCCCAGAAGCGGTGCCAGATTATTGCCACGGGAAGCAACGCCTACATTTTTTCTTCCGAGCTTGGCACCAGGCTTGCCGGAAGATACATCGAAATCCCCATCTACAGTCTTTCCTATCCTGAATTCCTTGAATTTCACAATCTTAATGATTCCGACGACTCCCTGAGAATATATCTCAAAGTTGGTGGGCTGCCCGGACTCTGTCATTTCGATATTCGAGATGAGGGGCAGATAAGAGATTATCTGCAAGGGGTCTACAACACAATTCTTGTGCGTGATATAATCGCTCGTGAAAATATCCGTAATACTCCCTTTATTGAAAACCTGACCAGTTTCATCGCCGACAACATCGGAAAGATGATCTCCGTTGCAAACATAAGCAAAACAATGAGGCAACGCGGCGAAAAAGGATCCGACGAAATGGTCTCAAACTATATCAGCTATCTCCGTAAAGCCCTTTTAATTAACCAAGTGTGGAGATATGACGTGCATGGCAAGAAACTCTTCGAGCAAAACTACAAATACTATTTCTCAGACCACGGGCTACGAAATCTTCTCTGTGGCTTCAATCTGCGCGGCAGCATTGAGAAAGTGATCGAAAATGTGATCTACAACCATCTACTCATTCAGGGATTTAAGATCTCAGTAGGCATATTGCGTGTCGGTGAGATAGATTTTGTAGCCACACGCGACAACACCGTCATTTACATCCAGGCCACCTATCTGCTTGCTTCACAAGACACCATAAATCGTGAATTCGGAAATCTCAATGACATTAAAGACAATTATCCCAAATATGTGGTCTCTATGGACCCCGTTAGCGGAGATCTGCGGGAGTATCCCGGTATTCATCACATGAATCTCCGTGAATTTCTCAACACCCGGCTCTGAACGGTGGCAGATGGCTTGCGAAAGCTGAAATATGGGTTCTGATATA
>CAYWWE010000109.1:0-7104 GCA_964461785.1 uncultured Bacteroides sp. | reverse complement strand
AAACTCACCCGCGGTTACTTTGGTTGCCGCCGTAACGTATGGACCGTTGCCAAGAACACATGGGAAAAAGGTCTTACCTACGCTTACCGCGACCGTAAGGACAATAAGGGTAACTTCCGTGCCCTCTGGATCCAGCGTATCAACGCTGCCGCCCGTCTCGAGAACCTCTCCTATTCCAAGCTGATGGGTCTCATCCACAAGAGCGGCATCGAGATCAACCGTAAGGTGCTCGCCGACCTCGCCCTCAACGATCCCGCTGCTTTCAAGGCAATCGTTGCCAAGGTGAAGGACGCATAATCCCGCCACTGTAATCCCACACTCGATAAGAGGCCATGCTCGTTGCCGGGCATGGCCTCTTTAACAATATATTATAGAATATTAAATATTAGGAAATGTGGCGGATTATTCGTAACTTTGTAAGTTATGAATAATGCACAGAATCTTAGTCCGGACGTCAAAGCAGCCGACCGGAACATACATATTTCCAATGCCAAGGTTAACAACCTGAAAGGGATTTCGGCAGACATCCAGAGGGGCAGTCTCACCGTTGTGACGGGCGTGAGCGGCTCGGGAAAGTCCAGTCTGGCCTTCGACACACTTTATGCAGAGGGTCAGCGACGATATGTGGAGAGTCTCAGTTCGTATGCCCGTCAGTTTATGGGGAAAATGCGCAAGCCTGAATGTGATCTGATCCGTGGCCTCCCGCCGGCTATTGCGATCGAGCAGAAGGTCAACACACGCAACCCGCGATCCACAGTCGGCACCACTACCGAGATCTACGATTATCTGCGTCTGCTCTTCGGCCGCGTCGGGCGCACCTATTCGCCCGTGAGCGGTCAGGAGGTCAGGAGTCATTCAGTCGATGAAATTGCGGCGGCAGCACGTTCCTATCCTGAAGGGACGCGGATGGTCGTTGCCGCACCTATCGTGCTCGCCGAGGGGCGGAAGCTCTCGGAGCAGTTGGGATTATATCTTTCGGCGGGATATTCGCGAGTGGTGGATGCCAAGGGCAATATGTGGACGATAGACGAGATCATGGCCGAGGCCGACGGAATGAAAGAAATTCCGATGCTGCTTGTAGACCGTCTTGCCGTGGAATATGATGGGGACGAGGCAAGCCGTCTTGCCGACTCAATCGAGACTGCCCTTTTCGAGGGGCAGGGGAGCATGACCATCCTTGTCTACACTTCGCGGGAGGCAGCTCCGGAGCGGCGCGACTTCTCGACCCGATTCGAGGCCGACGGTATGGCTTTTGTCCAGCCGTCTGACCAGATGTTTAATTTCAACAGTCCCTACGGAGCCTGTCCGGAATGTGAGGGCTTCGGCAAGTCTATCGGCATCGACGAGCGTCTTGTGGTGCCCGATATGTCGAGAAGCGTATATGACGGGGCTGTGGCCTGCTGGCGAGGACCGAAGATGGACGAATGGCGCCAGCGGTTGGTCTATTCCGCCTCTCAGATCGGATTCCCGATCCATACTCCCTACTCTGAGCTGAGCGAGCGTGAGCGCGACATCCTATGGCACGGCAAGGGACAATGGCCCGGCATCGACGGCTTCTTCCGATTTGTCGAGGAAAACCTCTATAAGATCCAATACCGCATAATGAAGGCAAAATTCAGCGGCAAGCGACTCTGTCCCACATGTAAGGGCTCCCGTTTGCGCCGTGACGCCCTCTATGTGAAGGTGGGCGGCCTGACGATAGCCCAGATGGTCGAGATGCCGGTAAGCCGTCTGATTGAATTCTTTGACAACCTCGAGCTCGACGGCAACGACTCCAAGATCGCCGAGCGCCTCCTGTCGGAGATAAAATCGCGCCTTCGCTTCCTGATGGATGTCGGCCTCGGCTATCTGACTCTCGACCGCACATCGTCCACTCTCTCAGGCGGCGAGAGCCAGCGTATCAATCTGGCAACTTCGCTCGGGTCGAGCCTGGTCGGTTCGTTGTATATCCTCGACGAGCCGAGCATCGGACTACATTCGCGCGACACGGAGCGCCTGATCGGTGTTCTGCGCCGTCTGCAGCAGATTGGCAATACCGTGGTGGTGGTAGAACACGACGAAGAGATAATGGATGCAGCCGATTCGATTATCGACGTAGGGCCTGCCGCCGGCTCCCACGGAGGCGAGATAGTCTATTCAGGGCCCGTGATTCCTGCTCCCGACGATACCCGCAGCCTCACTCTGCGATATCTCGATGGGTCGCTCTCGATTCCCGTGCCGGCTCATCGCCGCAAGTGGCGCGACTATGTCGAGATAAAGGGTGCCACGGAGCATAACCTTAAGAATGTGGACGTGAAAGTGCCTCTCGATGCCCTGACCGTGGTGACGGGTGTGAGCGGATCGGGCAAATCAACCCTGATCCGCGATATCCTGTACCGTCATCTGGCCATGCGCAACGGCGACAATGCCGGCGCGCCCGGCGAATGTAAGTCGGTCACGGTATCGCGTCGCGAATCGCTGCCTGCCATCTTTGTCGATCAGAACAGTATCGGCAAGTCAACCCGCTCCAATCCCGCTACCTATCTCAAGGCCTTCGACGAGATCAGACGTCTCTTTGCCGAGCAGCAGGGGGCCAAGCAGATGGGCTTTCCGTCGGGCTATTTCTCTTTCAATGTTGAAGGAGGCCGATGCGAGCGATGCAAGGGCGAGGGCACAATCACGATCGAGATGCAGTTTATGGCCGATATAACCATCGAGTGCGAGGAGTGTCACGGCAAGCGCTACAAGCGTAATGTGCTTGATATACGCTATCGGGGCAAGAATATCTCTGACGTGCTCGATATGACTGTTGACGATGCCATTGAATTTTTCGGCTCGGCTGAGGCTGATGATACTACCGCCCACCGTATAGCGCGTCGCCTTCAGCCTCTTGCTGATGTGGGTCTCGGCTATATCAAGCTGGGACAGAGCTCGTCAACCCTCTCGGGGGGAGAAAACCAGCGCGTGAAGCTGGCCTACTATCTTATGGGCGAGAGCCTCACCGGTCGATCGATGTTTATATTTGACGAGCCCACCACCGGACTCCATTTCCACGATATACGCAGGCTCATGGAAAGCCTCAACCGACTCGTGGAGCAGGGACACACCGTAGTGATTATCGAGCATAACATGGATGTCATAAAGTGTGCCGACCATGTGATAGACATAGGTCCGGAGGGCGGAGAGGCCGGAGGCTACATAGTCGCTACCGGAACTCCCGAGCAGATTGCCGCCAATCCCGAGAGCTACACCGGCCGGTATCTCAAGTCAAAGCTCTGAGTAAAGTTGATCATATTTATATCAAGTATATATGCATATTACAGTAACGAAAGAAAATGCAAAGGAGCGGGTCGTCGGATTCGTCTGGCAGCATCTGTTGCTCGTAGTCTCACTCTTCATCATGACGTTTGGTGTGGCGCTGTCTGTGCGCTCGGCTCTCGGCAGCAGCGTCATTTCAACCATACCGTTTGTGATGACTCTGGCAGGCGACTCGGGTGAGATCCCGGCAATGACGATAGGCGAATGGACCTATGTGATGAATTTTGTGCTCGTGGGTCTTCAGATAGCTATATTGCGCAGGAAATTTGAGCCGGTCCAGCTGCTTCAGCTCGTGATCGGCTTCCTCTTCGGCTGGCTTCTGGATGTCAATATGGCGCTGACCGAGTCGCTGCCTGTCGATACTCTCGGTTATAGAATAGCGGCTCAGGCTCTCGGCTGCACTGTGCTGGCGTTTGGAATCGCTATGGAGGTGAGATGCGGTTCGGTCACTATGCCGGGCGAGGGTCTGCCGGCGGCTATAAGCCGTCTTCGCGGCACTCCTTTTGCAAAGAATAAGATAATGGTCGATATCGCCCTCGTCATAATCGCTGTGGCGCTCGGATACCTCTTCTTCGGCTACTGGCTGTGGAACGTGGTCGGCCCGGGTACACTCTTTGCAATGGTCTATGTGGGCTGGGCTGTCAAGAGGATAGCTACCCGGATGAGTTGGTTTGACCGGTTGCTCTGCTATCGGCCCGGGTTCAGGAGATACATCTACGGTCTTGCCCGCTACATCAGGCGCTGATGGCGGCGCGGAATCGTAAAAAGCGGACGGGGAGCTTTCATCATGGGTGATGAGAGCTCCTCGTCCGTTAAAGATCTATTGTCGGTTCAGACCTGATCAGGCCTGGGGCTTTGAAACCATCTCGCGGAAGGCATCGAGAGTGAGGGGATGCTCCTCAACGTTAACCTGGCTCTTGATGTAGCCGAACAGCTTTGTTGCGGCCACCTGCTCGTGGATGCGGGGTGCCCACTGCTTGTCGGCCAGAATATTCTTGGCAAAGCCTGTGATGGTCTCCATATCCATGTTGGTCATGCCATACTGGGCGAGCTGCTGGGCAGCCATGCCGCGTGCATATTCGAGCATATCCTCTTCGGTCACTTCGAGCTTGCCGTTCTCAGCGATCTTGTCGGAGATGATCTGCCATTTCAGGTCGGGGACCATGCGGTCATATTCGGCATCGATATTTTCGGGAGTGAAGTTGGCCTCACGGGTGAGGAGCCAGCGCTTGAGGATCTCGTCGGGGAGCTTGATGTCGTTGTAGTGCTCCATGATGGCCTTGCGGGCATCGGTGCGGAACACCATCTCGCTGTTGCCGCTGAGCTGGCCGGCGATCATGCGCTTTACCTCTGCGAGATATTCTTCCTCGTTATGTACCTTGTCGGCACCGAACACGTTGGTGTAGAACTCTTCGTTGTGCTCTGCGGGACGGACCACGATGATCTCCGACACGGTGAGCTCGAAATCAGCCTTTACTTCGGGAGCCTGCTCCTTGTCGATCTGGAGCATGGACGAGAGCTCGGTGGGATTGCCGTTGCAGGTGTTCCAGGGGTTGAAGATGATCTTGTCGCCTACCTTCTTGTCGGCAAATTTGGCGCGCTCCTCGTCAGAGGTAAAGAACTTGGGACCTACGATGGTGGAGATCACCTGAATTGCTCCGTCGCCTTCCTTGATGGTACCGTCGGGGTTGAGCTCCATGAGAGAACCCTTGACGAGGCAATCGGGCTCGGTGACTTCGCCGGGCTCCTGCTTGCCGAAGCGCTTGCAGAATGCCTCATCCTGCTCCTTGACCATCTCGTCGCTTACTTCGATGGGATAGTAGGGCACGGTGATATCCTTGTTAAGGTCGATATTGATCTCGGGGGCGAGTGCCAGATCATACTCGAAGGTGTAGTCGGATTTGTTCTTCAGGTCGAGGTCGATCACTTCGACGGGAACGGGATGGCCGAGCACTTCGAGTTTATTGTCGTTGATATAGTCGATGACGGCTTTATAGACGGTCTCGTTGATCACATCGCTGGTGACCTGCTTGCCGAAGCGGCGCATGAGATCGTTCATCGAGATGTGTCCCTTGCGGAAGCCGGGGATGGTGTGGGTCTTACCTATCTTCTTAAGGTCTTCTTTTACTTTAGCTTCATAGTCGGCGGCGGTGATTTCGACGGTGAGTCGACCACTTACGTCCGACGTCTTCTGCATGCTTACGTTCATGGGGATCGCTTTATCTTGAAAAAGTAATATTTACGGTTTGGATTGATGTTGACAGCCTACGGCCAATCAAGGTGCAAAAGTAATCATTTTTTTTCATTCGGCCACAGACTGACACAACATCTTTTGGCTTTTGACGGCTGAAAAGATGCGGCGTCGCGCATAGAGCCGGCCCTTATACGAGTCGCCCCGCTGATTCATGGCTGAATGCGGGGCGACTTAATTCTGTTTAGCTCTTGATGAGTGGTGTGTCAGGGCATCTGGACATCGGTGTCGCGGGGATTGTTGTTGAGTTCCTTCACATCCTGCTTGACGAGTTCGGGATTGACCTTTTCATCATCGGCGGCGTTGGTTGCCATACCGGGATATTCGAGCATTTCTTCTGATTTCTTGTCCATAGTATCGTGTGTTGTGGTGTTGTTGTTGATTTTATCATTATAACACCCTGTGGCCGGCGATTGTTCCGTTTCACCGGTGCTTTCTTCGCTGCATGAGGCTACGGGCAGACGGTTGAGCTGCTCGATGTAGTTAAGTATCTCGTCGCGCCCGCGCTTGTCTTCGCTCGATGTCATGAACACCGGGGGGAGCTCCTCCCAGGTCTCAAGCAGACTCTCGCAGTATTCGGCCACTTTCTTCCTTCCCGCTACCGGACCCATCTTGTCGAGCTTGGTGAAGACGATTGAAAACGGCACTCCGTTTTCGCCGAGCCACTCCATGAATTCGAGGTCGATCTTCTGGGGCGAATGACGCGAGTCGATGAGCAGGAAAAGGTTTGTCATCTGTCTGCGGGTCAGGATATATCCTTCGATCATCCTCTGTAGCTCGGCGCGGCTGTCCTTGCCCCGGCGTGCGTAACCGTAGCCCGGAAGGTCGACTATGCTCCATTGGTCATTGATCAGGAAGTGGTTGATGAGCATGGTTTTGCCCGGAGTGGATGAGGTCTTGGCGAGGCCTTTCTGGCCTGTGAGCATATTGATCAGGCTCGATTTGCCTACATTTGAACGTCCGATAAATGCATATTCGTGGCGCATGTCGGCCGGACATTTATCGGCCGATGAATTGGAAACCTGAAAACGGGCGGTGTTGATGATCATATTCAATAGGGTGGTGTTTATATCGTTTGTGCCGATCAGTCGAGAATGACGCGGGCAAGGGAGTCGGATGCGCTTCTGAGGCCGTGTTCAAATCCGTCGACGTATGCATCGGCAGCCGAATCTCCGATCCTGACGCGGATATTTGTCTCGCGGGCGCGGACGTCGAGAAGACGCAGGCCGCGCTCGTCGTCATTGTCACATTCCCTGACCAGCTTTATGGCATGCTCGGCGCCAAGAAACCATGCCGAGGTGTCGGATCCCTGTATGTGTGAGCCGTAGGGGATCTCAGGCCGTGAGGAGCGATAGCCTCCGGCAAGCCGTGTGATCAGGCTGATAGCAAGGGCTATGATTGTGGCGGCGATGGTGAGACGTGGCATCGGCAGTCTTTTATATATAAACGTTTGTGCGGTTGCTTTTGGTCATGCAAAGGTATCATTATTTTTCCAAACGGTGAAACGTGCCCGCTCAGAGAATGACCTGGGCTATGCGTGCGCATGCTTCGGCATC
>CAYWWE010000108.1:0-7125 GCA_964461785.1 uncultured Bacteroides sp. | reverse complement strand
GGCTCGGATGCTTCCTCGACAACCCAGTCGGTCATGCGGATCTCGGGGAAAAAGGTGTCGGCCTCGGGATAGTCGGCATCCACTTCGGTGAGGTAGATGCGCGAGGTGGAGGGGAGGGCCTGGGTGTAAATCTCGCCGCCTCCTATCACCATTATCTCGTCGGGCTGCGTCCGGGCAGCCATTGCAAGAGCCTCTTCGAGTGATGAGGCGGTTTCGGCTCCGGCGGCCTTATAGCCGGCGTGGCGGGTGACGACGATGTTGCGGCGTCCCGGTAGGGCGCCGTTGGGAAGCGACTCGAAGGTGCGCCGGCCCATGATGATCGGTTTGCCCATGGTCGTTTCGCGAAACCGCTTCATGTCGCTCTTGATGCGGAATGGGATGGAGCCCCGTGCTCCTATGGCGTTGCGGGCGGCTGTGGCAACAATGATGGCCACCGGGGGCGGAAGGAGTGTGTCGGTCATACGCTTACCTGGGCTTTAATGTGTGGATGGGGGTCGTAGCCTTCGAGGGTGAAATCGGAATATTTGAAGTCGAAGAGGTCTTTGACCTCCGGGTTTAGGATCATTCTGGGGAGCGGACGGGGCTCGCGGGTGATCTGTAGCCGTGCCTGATCGAGGTGATTGAGATAGAGATGGGCGTCGCCGAGGGTATGTACGAATGTGCCCGGTTCGAGCCCTGTGGCCTGAGCTGTCATCATGAGCAGCAGGGCGTAGGATGCGATGTTGAAGGGCACTCCGAGGAAGCAGTCGGCCGACCGCTGATAGAGCTGCAGGCTCAGCTTGCCGTCGGCAACATAAAACTGGAAAAGCGCGTGGCAGGGTGGCAGGTGCATCGACGGTATGTCGGCAACATTCCATGCCGACACTATTATGCGGCGAGAGTCGGGATTATGCTTGATCGTCTCTACCGCCTGGGCTATCTGGTCGATATGTCCCCCGTTGTAGTCGGGCCACGATCGCCACTGATAGCCGTAGATATGGCCCAGATCGCCGTCGGGGCCGGCCCATTCGTCCCATATCCTCACACCGTTGTCGTTGAGATACTTGATGTTGGTGTCGCCTTTCAGAAACCAGAGCAGCTCATGGATGATCGAGCGCAGATGCAGCTTCTTGGTTGTGAGCAGCGGAAAGCCGTCGGCCAGGTTGAAACGCATCTGATAGCCGAATATCGAGCGTGTGCCCGTGCCGGTGCGGTCGTGGCGGTCGGTGCCCTGCGTGAGGATGGTCTGGAGCAGATCGAGATATTGCTTCATTGTGAGATCGGGGGTTGGGTGAGATTGGATGACAGGGCCACATCGTCGGTGCGCTCCATCATGGGGATCGAGAGCTGTTTGCGCGATGCCACATAGCGGATGGCGCCGTCGCGGCAGGCATCGGTGCAGTCGAAGCACACCACGCAGCGGCTCGTGTCCACCAGATGATCGTTGAGGTCGATACACGAGCTCTTGCACACGTCGGCACACCGGCGGCAGTTGGTGCACAGGTCGGTGTCGATATCCATCTGGAAAATGGCATAGCGCGACACGATGCCGAGGGTTGTGCCAACGGGACACACGGTGTTGCAAAATGTGCGTCCGCCGCGTGCCGAGAGCCAGCCTATGAAAAGGAGTGTGGCTATGGCCACTATGGCTCCCGCCATCGAGCTCATGGCTATGGTGAGGGGCGGCAGGAAGTTGCCCGCGGGGGCGAGGCCGCTGTCGGGCAGCGGCGGCCGGCCGGTGAGCGGACGCAGGCATGCGAGGCAGAAGCGCTCCCAGGCCGTGTAGGGGTCGATGATGGAGGGGATGAGCATGAATCCCGCCATCAGGCAGGTGAGCACGGCCACAAGGATGCCGTAGCGCATCACGGGCATGGGCTGGCTGTAGCGGTAGGGGCGGCGGAGCGGCCGAGGGCGGCCGAGGCGCCCGGCTATGTCCTGAAAGGTGCCGAGCGGACAGACTGTTGAGCAGTAGATGCGTCCGAACACCAGCGTGGCGGCGAGCCAGCCGATAAATGTCGCGATCGAGAAGGTGGCCACGGCGGGGAGCAGCTGGATATCGGCCAGGAAGGCGGCTGCCGCCGGGAGCTGCATGGCACAGAAAGCAAGCCCTCCGGTGAGAATGCCTGTCGAGAGCAGCGACACCGCTATGCGTCCCCAGCGGAGGGAACGGTAAAGCGGACGGTGGGATGGCTCGGTGACATACATTCCGGAGGGATCGGTTTATGGTGAACAGATGAAAAGCGCGACACGTGTCGGGTAGGAGCCGAGATCGCGGCGCGCTTTTCCTATGGTCTTGCTTTAGTGGCTGAGGTGAGAGACGGCTTATTTCTCTTTTGCTTCCCAGCCGAGGGCAGAGGCGCCGAGCACTGCGGCATCGGCTTCCTTGAGCTCGGAGAGGAGGATCTGGACTTTGCCCTTCCAGATCGAGAGCATGTTGCGCTCCATCGACTCGCGCATGGGCTTGAGGAGGAGCTCGCCGGCCTTGGCCAGACCGCCGAAGATGATGAATGCCTCGGGAGCGGTGAAGGTGGTGAAGTCGGCCAGAGCCTCGCCGAGTATGTTGCCGGTGTATTCAAACACATCCTTGGCGAGCTTGTCGCCGGCCATGGCTGCGTCATAGACATCCTTGGATGTGATCTCGTCGATGGGGATGTTGCGGAGGATGCTCTCCTCGCCGTCGCGGATCTCGAGGAACTCGCGGGCGGTGCGTGCCACGCCGGTGGCGGAGCAGTAGGTCTCGAGGCATCCGGCGCGTCCGCAGCCGCACAGACGGCCATTGTTGCGCTTGACAATGACATGGCCGAGCTCGCCGGCAAATCCATCGTGACCGTAGACGAGCTGACCGTTGACAACGATGCCTGAGCCTACGCCGGTGCCGAGGGTGATCATGACGAAATCTTTCAGGCCGCGTGCGGCGCCGTAGGTCATCTCGCCGATAGCGGCGGCGTTGGCGTCGTTGGTTATTGCGACGGGGATATCAAACTTGTCGCGCAGGAGCTGGGCGAAAGGCACGGGAGTGGGCCAGGGGAGATTGACGCCATCTTCGATCATGCCGGTGTAATAGTTGGCGTTGGGTGCGCCTACGCCTATGCCGTAGATCTTGTCCTTGGCGTCGATGCTCTCGATGAGGCGGGTTATGCCCTGATAGAGATCCTCGATATAGTCATTGATGTTGCTGTGCTTGCGGGTCTTGATACTGTCAGACTTAAGTACGATGCCGCGTGCATCGACGATACCGAAGACGGTATTGGTGCCACCCATGTCGATACCGATCACATATGGCTTGCTGTTTACCATGATATAAGATTGTGCTGTAAGAATTAATTCGGAAGAAAACGGCAGGCCGATATGCCTGCACGCATCTGCAAAGTTAGTCAAAATCTTCTGACGACAAACTTTTTGCTCTGCTTTTTTAAATAATTAATACTCTTTCTGCTGTCTCTCCCGCTAATTATTAGTAATTTTGCAATATGAAACGAAACTATCTGTCTAATATAATTACAACTGTTCTGATGCTCGTGATTGCCATGGTGGCCTCGTCATGCAGCAAAGATGAACCGCAGCCTGATCCCGTGCCCACGCGCACGGTGATCGTATATATGGCCGCCAACTGCAATCTCGGCACTATGGGCTATGACCGCCTCGATCTCGAGGAGATGCGCACCGCAGCTCTTTCGATCCCCGAAGGCTCGCATCTGGTGGTCTATCATGCCGGACGCAACAAGGCTCCCGAGCTGAAGGAGATCACTGCCGCGGCCGATGTGTCGCTCAAGGTCTATGACGGAGGCTATCGCGACGGCCTGACCCTCACCCCGGAGCGTATGCGCGAGGTCTTTGCCGATGTCAAGGCGCTCGCTCCGGCTGATTCGTATGGACTGGTGTTGTGGAGCCACGGCACCGGCTGGGTGGAGACGTCAGAGTCGCGTTCGTCGGCCCCGTCTGTCTCCGATGGCATGTCACGCAGCGGATCGGAAGAAATGTTTACGGTGCCCGATCAGCAGATCAGCACCTTCTCGTTCGGCAACGACTACGGCACCGAGATGAAGATCACCTCTCTGGCCGAGGCTCTCTCCGGCCAGCGGTTTGACTTCATCTATTTCGACTGCTGCCTGATGGGATCGGTCGAGGTGGCCTACGAGCTGCGCAATGTCACCCCCACCATCGTTGCATCTCCCACCGAGCTCCAGATCTTCGGTATGCGCTATGATCTCAACATCCCCGAATTTTTCAAGCCCGAGCCCGACATGAAGGAGGCTGCCCGCAACACCTTCAATTATTATGCCCAGGGCATCGACGGCCGCGATCCGAGCTGCTCGATGGTTGTGATCGAGACGGAGCATCTGCCTGCCCTCGCCGCTGCCACGCGCGACATAATGGCCACGGGAGCCATGCCCGATGCCGGCTACCGCCCGGCGCGTTTCTATGGCTACTACCGCAACTCGTTTGTCGACATGACCGACTATATCACGTCGCTTCCGGGCGTAAGCCCGTCGCTCATCTCGGCATGGCGCGAGGCATATAACAAAGCCGTGGTCTACAAGGCGGCCACTCCCACCTATTTCGACTATGATCTGAGCCGCTTCGGGGGCCTGACATGTGCCATGCTCACCGCTCCCGGCGACGAATCTTATATGGGTTATTACAACCAGGCGTGGTATAAAGACGTTGTAAGTAAGAATCCTTCCCTGGCTCCTGCCGGGAATTGACCTTACATTCACCATCCACTCCCCCCATCCTTGTTTCACTGATCCGAGTAAACCCGACCAATGTTCCAGTCGCTTGATCCATCTGCCGTTCCGACTCCCGACCCTGAGAAGCTGAAGACCGGTCTTGAGGAGCTCAAGGGCCTCAGTCTCGGCGATTTCCTAAACAGGATCGCTGAAGGTGCCGTTGACCTCGTCATCCATCTTGCCATCGCCATCGTGGTGTTTTATGTGGGCCGGTTCATCATAACGCGCCTCCATCGTTTCCTCACCGGGATCATGGTGCGCCGCAAGATCGACCTCTCCCTCTCCACCTTCATCCTGTCGATGATCAGGATAGTGCTCTACTTCATCCTTATCATCACGGTGATCGGTATTCTCGGCATCCCGACGAGCTCGTTCCTCGCACTGTTTGCCTCTGCCGGTGTGGCCATCGGTATGGCCCTTAGCGGGACGCTCCAGAACTTTGCCGGCGGCGTGCTGATCCTGCTCCTCAAGCCCTACCGCATCGGCGACTTTATCGAGGCTCAGGGATATTCGGGCACCGTGAAGGAGATCCAGATCTTCCACACCATAATCACCACGGGCGACAACAAGACCATCATCATCCCCAACGGCGGACTGTCAACCGGCAGCATCAACAACTGGAGCCATGCCTCCACACGCCGTGTGAGCTGGGACATAAGCATCTCCTACGGCGACAATATCGAGGCGGCCCGCACCAAGATCATTGCCATGCTCGACGAAGACGAGCGTGTCATCAAGGGCAAGCAGCACACCACGACCAATCCGCTCATTGTGGCCGGAGCCGCTCCGGCTCCCGACCTCTCGCCGGTGGTGCTGGTGAGCAGTCTGGCTGATTCGGCGGTCATCCTTCAGGTAAGGGCCTGGGCCAATACGTCGGACTATTGGGATCTTTTCTTCACGTTCAACGAGAGATTCTACAACGAGCTTCCGTCTGTCGGGATTCATTTCCCATTCCCGCAGCTCGACGTGCATCTCGATCCACCGGCATCCACCGGCTCCGCCTCATGAACCGGCAGCCTGCCCTGAGCCGACGAGTGATGGATTGGGACCGCCTGATAAGCGACCTTCGATTCGGCCTGGAGGAATATAACGACCCCGGGCGGGGCACCCGCGCCCGCAGCGACTTTCAGCGCGATTTTGACCGTCTGGTCTTTTCGTCGCCCTTCCGGCGGCTCCAGAACAAGACTCAGGTCTTCCCCCTGCCGGGCAGTATTTTTGTCCATAACAGATTGACCCACAGCATTGAGGTTGCCACCGTGGGGCGTTCGCTCGCCACCGAGGTGCGCCTGCGCATCGCTACGCGTCATCAGGGGGAACCCTGGTTTGACAAGCTGCAGTCGATCGACGAGATAGTGGCCGCCGCTTGTCTGGCCCACGATCTGGGCAATCCCCCATTCGGCCACTCGGGCGAGAAAGCCATATCCACCTTTTTCAGCGAGGGAGCCGGAGCCGATCTGCGCGGCGAGCTCACTCCGCGCCAGTGGGCCGATCTCACCTCTTTCGATGGCAACGCCAACGCATTCCGCCTCCTGACCCACCCCTTCCGGGGACGCCGTCCGGGAGGCTTCGCCATGACCTATTCCACCCTCGCCGCCATCGTCAAATATCCCTACGAGTCGACCCTTGCGCCCGAGGGCAAGAACAAATTCGGGTTTTTCGACTCGGAGTGCGGGTCGTTTGAGCGCGTGGCCACCGAGCTCGGTATGCTCAGGCTCCCGTCGGCTCCGGGCACTCTCCGCTATGCCCGTCATCCGCTCGTCTATCTGGTCGAGGCGGCCGATGATATATGCTATGAGGTGATGGACATAGAGGATGCGCATAAGCTCGGCATCATCCCTACGGCCACGGTCACTGAGCGTTTCCTCGCCTTCTTCCCGCCTGAGCGCCGCCACCGGATGGAGCGGCGCATGGACACCGTCGACGATCCTAACGAGAAGATCTCCTACCTGCGGTCGTGTGTCATCGGCACTTTGGTCACGGCCTGCGCCGATGCATTTGCCGCCAACGAGGACGCTATCCTTGCCGGCACTTTCGCCGGGCCTCTGCTCAATCATATCCCGGAACTGGAGAAAGAGGCCTTCGCAGCCTGCAACACCCTGTCGTGGGACAAGATCTACCGCTCGCCCGACGTTGTCGATATCGAGCTGGCCGGCAACCGCATCATCACCTTCCTGATGGAGCGTCTGGTCGATGCCGTGAGGCGTCCGACGCTCAATTATTCCCGGTTGCTTCTGTCGCAGGTGCCGCAGCAATACAATGTCGATGCTCCCGACCTCTACGGCAAGATACAGTCTGTAGTGGATCATGTGAGCGGCATGACCGATGTCTACGCCCTCGACCTCTTCCGCAAGCTCAACGGCATGTCGCTCAAGATCAACAACTGACCCCTATAGCTTCGCCTCCACATTGCGGGATG
>CAYWWE010000107.1:0-7440 GCA_964461785.1 uncultured Bacteroides sp. | reverse complement strand
ATTTTAATCAGGAAGTGATGTGCTGCCGGTAGCGGGAAATGTGTTATATTTGTAGTGATTTAATCATTGCAAGACCGACAAGACCGAATATATGAGCAGCAAACCACTGGCCGAACGCATGAGGCCGCAATCTCTTGACGACTATGTAGGACAGCGTCACCTCGTTGGCGAGGGCGAGATCCTGCGGCGAATGATCGAAAGCGGCCGCGTGGCATCCTTCATTCTATGGGGGCCTCCGGGTGTAGGCAAGACCACTTTGGCACGCATCATAGCCAACACCATCAAGGCGCCTTTCTACACTTTGAGTGCAGTGAGTGCGGGGGTTAAGGAGGTGCGCGACGTCATAGAGCGCTGCAAGGCCGACGCGCGCAGCATGTTCAGCGACGGCGCGCGACCCATACTTTTCATCGACGAAATCCACCGCTTCAGCAAGAGTCAGCAGGATAGCTTGTTAGGAGCCGTAGAGAGCGGTATCGTGACGTTGATAGGGGCCACGACCGAGAATCCGTCGTTCGAGGTGATCAGGCCACTCCTGAGCCGTGCGCAGGTCTATACACTGCAACCTCTCGGAGCCGATGATCTGCAGCTGCTGCTTGACCGGGCGCTCGCCACGGATCCGGTGCTGTCGCAGCGCAAGGTAAGGGTGGAATCGACCACGGCACTGTTCCGCTTTGCCGGCGGCGACGCTCGCAAGCTGCTCAATATCCTTGATCTGCTCGAACAGTCGACTCCCGAGGGAGAGGAGATGGTGATCGACGACCGTCTCGTGACCGAGCGGCTTCAGGAGAACCCGGCGGCCTACGACAAGGGGGGCGAAATGCACTATGACATTATCTCGGCTTTCATCAAGAGCATCCGGGGAAGCGATCCCGACGCGGCAATCTACTGGCTTGCAAGGATGGTCGAAGGGGGTGAGGATCCGGAGTTCATAGCCCGCCGACTGGTGATCCTTGCGGGTGAGGATATCGGTCTGGCCAATCCACAGGCGCTCGTGGTGGCCAACGCTACGTTTGACATCCTGCGCAAGATAGGCTGGCCCGAGGGGCGTATTCCTCTGGCCGAGTGTGTGATATATCTCGCCACTTCGCCCAAAAGCAACTCGGCCTATCTGGCTATAGATGCCGCTATAGCGCGTGTCAAATCGGAAGGTAATCTGCCTGTGCCGCTGCATCTGCGCAACGCGCCCACAGCCCTCATGAAGAAGATGGGCTACGGACGCGATTACAAGTATGCACACGACTATCCGGGCCACTTCGTGAGGCAGCAGTTCCTGCCCGACGGGCTTCAGGGCGCTAAATTCTGGACTCCTGCCGACAACCCTTCGGAGGAACGGATGGCGCAACTCCATCGGGCGCGTTGGGGCGGATGATCAGTGGCTACTGTCCTTGCACTTGCCCACGGGAGCCTCGGTGAGACGGATGCGGACAATGGCCGTGCGGTCGAGGCTGCGCTCCACGGCTGCCTCGAAATGGTTCATGGCACCGGGGAGAAAGCGCTGGCAAATCATCCGGAGTGCGATGATCTTCTCGTTGCGGTCGTCGACCAACTCAGCCCGTCCCATCGCTATCGCTGAGTCATAGTACATGGTGAAATTGCCCTTTTCTTCCTCATAGACCGGATGACAGCGCGACACAGCGCTCATGCACACCTCAGGGTTGGCTTTGATACACCGGATCTTCTCCCCCTCGTGAGCACAATGGAAATAAAATGTCACCTCGTCGGCCCTGACAATTGATACAGGCAGCGAATAAGGCAATCCATCGGGACGGATCAGCGCCAGAGTGACGTATGGTGCGCGGTCAAACACATCGAGGGCCCAGGCCGCATCCATCCGCCGGCTACTCTTACGCATCGGAGGCATGACAGGTTGGCCTGGAACAGCCCTTTCGGCCGCCCGACGGGCAACAAGGATATCATAGAAATCACGAGGCAGAACAACGTTGTACATATCGAGAGCGCGGTCAAAAAGCGGCGCAATCTGCTCTGGAGTAAATCCGGCTATGCCACAACCGATACGGGTCACCAGAAAGGTGTTCTGATCCCACTCCCTGGCAAGATCAAGGAAACGGTCAACATAGGGCTTAATCGTTTCAACCCCTCCCTGCATAGTGGGGATGGCATAGCTCCTGCCTTGCGGACCCTCGCCGTTGCCCCACTCAGCGCCAAAGCGCTCAAAGGCCGTCATGGCCGCTCCTCCACCGTGGTGGCCCGCGAGGTTGCTGCCGAAGACAAATATCTCGTCTTCACCGAGCGATGTGATATTGTCGGGGGTAAATCTGCGCATCATAATAATCAGCTAACTGAGAGTTATAAAATAAAACGACTCTGCTCCTGCATAATAAAGATCATGAAGGAGCAGAGCCTTAGAGTTATTATCTTGCCTCGCGAAGGAGGATCTTTTTCCTACGGGGATTGCGATTAATCCTTGTTGAGATTAACGCGCTTGAAGCTGACAGCCACAAGACCCTTGGAAGCCTTTTCGAGGAACTGACCGATGGTGAGGGTAGCGTCTTTGACATACTCCTGCTCCATGAGGCAGCTCTCCTTGTAGAACTTGCCTACACGGCCATTGGCGATGTTCTCGATCATCTGTGCGGGGAGGTTTGCAGCCTTCTCTGCCGATACCTTCTCGATGATCTCGCGGCCCTTAGCGGCCTCTTCCTCGGTGATCCAGCCCTTGCTGATGTTGCTCTCGATGTGAGCCTCGGAATCGAAGTGGTTGGCGTTGAGACCGGCCTTGCCGAGGGCTGCGTTGACAGCCTTCTTGACGAGCTCCTCCTTGGTCTTCTCGATGGCCACGGTGCGCTCGCTCTCAACAACAGCAGCGGGAACGCTCTGACGATCAACAGCCACGGGATTCATGGCGGCTACCTGCATGGCCACGTCGCGGCCAACCTGATAGTCAACATTCTCCTGATTGAAGCCAACGATAGTGGCGAGCTTGTTGCCGGGGTGGTTGTAGGAAGTGGTTGAGGGAGCGGTGATGCACTCGTAGGCGCTGAGCTCCATCTTCTCGCCGGTCTTGCCGCTCTCCTCGATGATGAGATCGTGGATTGTGCGGCCGTCGATGGTGAGAGCCTCGAGGGCCTCCTTGGTCTCCACGCGTGCGGCCATAGCTGCGTCGAGGATCTGCTCGGTGAGGCCGACAAAGCCGGCGTTCTTTGCAACGAAGTCGGTCTCGCAGTTAAGAGCGACGATAGCGGCGAAGTTGCCTTCGTTCTTGGCGAGGGTGCAGCCTTCGGCGGCATCGCGGTCCTCGCGCTTGGCGGCTACTGCCTGGCCCTTCTTGCGGAGGATCTCAACAGCGGCCTCGATATTGCCCTCGGTCTCGGCGAGAGCCTTCTTGCAGTCCATCAAGCCGGCGCTGGTAAGGTTGCGCAGCTTGGTGATGAGTTCCATTGTTACTGCCATATCTTTGATGTATGCTGTAAATTCGGTTGGATAAATTGATTTTATAAAATGGGCTGCGCGCACCGTCGGCGGGCGCGCAGCCTCTGGAAAGGTGTCGGTCAGGTGTCAGATCCGACCGTGTGGTGATATGCTGGAGATTTATTCAGCAACCTCTTCTGCGGGCTTCGCAGCCTCGGCAGCGGGACGGCGGTCGCGGCTTACGCGACGACGGTCGCGGCGGGGCTGACGCTCCTCGCCCTCCTCCTGCTCGCCGGCAGCGGCAGCGTCTACCTTCTCTACCTTGCGCTCCTCAAGGCCTTCGGCCATTGCTGAGCATACGGTGTCGAGGATGAGCTCGATACTCTTTGAAGCATCGTCGTTGGCGGGGATCACGAAATCAACATTGCTGGGATCGCTGTTGGTGTCGACCATGGCAAACACGGGGATACCGAGACGGTTGGCCTCAGCCACGGCAATGCGCTCCTTAAGCACGTCGACAACGAAGAGAGCCGAGGGAAGACGGTTGAGATCGGCGATGGAGCCGAGGGTCTTCTCGAGCTTGGCGCGCTGACGGGTGATCTGGAGTTTCTCGCGCTTGGAGAGATTGTCGAATGTACCGTCCTTGGCCATCTTGTCGATAGCGGTCATCTTCTTGACGGCCTTGCGGATGGTGGGGAAGTTGGTGAGCATGCCACCGGGCCAGCGCTCGATGACATAAGGCATGTTGACCGATTTAGCCTTGTCGGCAACTACCTGTTTGGCCTGTTTTTTGGTTGCCACGAAGAGCACCTTCTTGCCCTGACGGGCGATGTTCTTCAGAGCAGCGGCGGCCTCTTCAACCTTAGCGGCTGTTTTGTAGAGGTCTATAATGTGGATACCGTTGCGCTCCATAAAGATATAAGGAGCCATGGCAGGATTCCATTTACGTTTGAGGTGACCGAAATGGCAGCCTGCCTCGAGGAGTTGGTCAAATGTGGGGGTTGACATATTGTGTCAGTGTTGTAAGAGTTGTTTACGTTCTTGTGTTTTTTCAATCCGGGGGTAGGGAACGTTTTTTCCATCCATCCGGATTTAGATGCTAAACAATCGCCGCTGGCGGCCTCACGCCGCATCGGCGAGGTGAAGAGAGCTGCAAGGGAGGCGATTAACGCTTCGAGAACTGGAAGCGCTTGCGGGCCTTGGGCTGACCGGGCTTCTTACGCTCTACGGCACGCGGGTCGCGGGTCATGAAGCCTTCGCGACGGAGTGTGCTCTTGTCGTCGGGGTTGATCTTGACGAGGGCGCGGGCGATGGCGAGACGGAGAGCCTCGGCCTGGCCTTTGTAACCGCCGCCGTCGAGATTGACATGGATGTCATACTTCTCTACACAGTCGAGAGTGTTGAGGGGCTGACGAACGATGTACTGAAGGATCGACGAGGGGAAATAAACGTCGATAGGACGCTTGTTGATTGTGATAACACCGGTACCCTCCTTAACGATTACGCGGGCAACGGCGGCCTTACGGCGGCCTACTGCATTAACTGTTTCCATGATTGATCGTGAACGGGGGGTGATTACTTAATGGTGTTGATGTCGAGAACGCGGGGGTTCTGAGCGGTATGGGGATGCTCGGGACCATTGTAGACGTGCATGTTCTCGATGATGGCACGGCCAAGACGGTTTTTGGGGAGCATGCCCTTGACAACCTTGATGAACAGGGGGTTGTAACCGGCCTTGAGGTGCTTGTTGAATGATTTCTTCTGGAGATCGAGCGGCGAATTGATGCGCTGGCCACCGGGATAGCCGGTGAAGCGGAAATATTCGCGGTCGGTCCACTTCTTGCCGGTGAGGACAACCTTGTCGGCATTGATGATGATCACGTTGTCGCCGCAATCTACATTGGGCGAGAAGCAAGGCTTGTTCTTGCCACGGAGGATCTTGGCAACCTTTGAGCAAAGGCGACCCAGATGCTGGTCGGTGGCATCGATCAAAAGCCATTCCTTTTCAACGCTCTGAGCGTTGGGGCAGATGGTTCTGTAGCTTAAAGTATCCACTTTAATTGATTGGTTAATAATTAGTTCTTATCATGCTCACCGCTCCGGGCCGACAGGCCAATGGCAGCGCCGGAAAGGGGCATGGCGATATGCCTACGCATAATCGGTCGGCAAAATTAGTGATTTTCCGCTAATTGTGCAAATTCCTGACCGCTACCAACACTTTTTTTCGTGCAATTTCTACTCATCTTAGCTTTTTATGCTATTTTTGTGCGTGAGTATCACCCCCTCCCCTGCATATCAATGGCTAAAAGCAAATCATCATCGAAGAAAAAGAGCGGCGCATCTCAGACGGCGCATCTCAGCCCGGCGGAATTTCTCCGCACCAAAGCACGCACACTCCCTCTGGGCAAATGCTACATCGGAGTCAACCGCGACAACCCGACCCAGCGGCAGGCCATCGTCACCCGCCTGCGCCCGAGCGGCAATATCGCTGCAGGTCTGTTTCTTATCGACACCTGGTGCTTCGGTCTCACCGACGCTTTCTGTCAGGTCAATCTTACCCCTGCCGGATGGGAGGATCTATTTGAAGAAATGCGCGAGGAATTCGATCTTCTGGAAAAACCATACCCAGAAGTCCACAATCTGATTTACAGCGCCATTGAATTTGCTGAGGAAGACGGGCTGCCGATCCCGGACACATTCGACCTCGTCGAGAATATCCTTGAAGAAGACAACGACAGCATCCCCCTGATTCCTTACAACCTCGGCCTCAACGGAAAGCATCATCTTGAGATCAGTAAATATGACGAGGCAACGCGCAATAGCTTAATGCAGCTCAAGGCACGGTTAGGCGACAAGTTTGAATACACCATTACCGATCCCGACTACACGGCCCACAGGGTAGAGCGGAAGCACTTTCCATCCGAGCCGTTCAGCTACGACTATCCCGAATATCCCGCCACACTCGATCTGAAGCACCCCGAGATAGAGGCTGATTTCCTAAGCCCTGACAACCTCTTTGATATCCCGCAGGAAACGAAGGATCTCATCCTTTCGTTGCCGCCAGATGAAGCCGCGTCTGACCTTGGCTCAATCCTACTTTACACGATCGGCTCTACCTATCGCGACATCATGGAAAATCCCGACGAGGCGATTCCGGACGGAAGCATCGTCCACTCCCTGATTTTCCTCTCGGCCATCAAATCCGGCAAAGCGCTCGGAGCACTGATCGAGCTTCTCCACCAGTCGGACGACTTCATGGAAGCCCACCTCGGCGACTTTGCCACCACAGCCCTCCCTCAGGCCCTGGCCACTGCGCTGGGCGACAATCCTGAACAGATCATCACTCTGCTCGACACACCCGGACTCCCCTCATTCAATCGCTTCTATATAATAAAGGCACTGGCCATCATGGCCGACCGGATGCCCGAACTACGCTCCGGGATCATCGAGCTGATGAGAAAGCACCTGCAACGCGTGGCCACCGATCTGGCCGACACCCGCGCATGCGATTCGGAATACGTCGGCCTGATGATGCCTCTCTTTGACGACCTCAACGCCATCGAGCTTAAGCCCGAGATCAAAGCCGTGTTTGACACCGGACTGGTTGACACTTCAGTCTGCGGCACATTCGACGATCTCTTTACCGACGACAGCAGTTCGCCTTGCGAGATAAGGACCTTAACCATCGACGAATATTACAATGAGCTCGAGCGCTCCCGCAAGATCAGCTTAGGCGAGCTCTGATCCTACACAGCTAATAATATTTCCTCCCCAGGCCAATCATCCAGCAAACACGGCTCTTTCATTTAAGCCGATGTTATCCCATCAACCGTGCAATCGCACCGCAGGCGCTCACTGGTTGAGAGATGTCGCTTTCCTTCCCCGCACTCGCCGCCCCGCGGCATCATAGGGCGCTTTCATCAATCATCACCCCTCCCGGGCTCCACTGACTAATAGTCCGGTCGTTGTGGCCGGATAGTTGGTCGGTCGGAGAGTGAGTCGCGAAGCGACGATGACCGTTGATAACCCTACACGATGCCGCAGGGCGGCGAGTGCAGGGTCTGGACGATC
>CAYWWE010000106.1:0-7443 GCA_964461785.1 uncultured Bacteroides sp. | reverse complement strand
GGCCTGGCAGAAACGCATGATCTCAGCGTCGCTCTTGCCGCGGGGCGAGAAGTCGGAGCCGCCCTTTGCGCCGCCCATGGGGAGAGTGGTGAGAGCGTTCTTGAAAGTCTGCTCGAAGCCGAGGAACTTGAGGATCGAGAGGTTTACGGAAGCGTGGAAGCGGATACCGCCTTTGTACGGGCCGATAGCGTTGTTGAACTGTACGCGATAGCCGATGTTGTTCTGAACTTCGCCGCGATCGTCGGTCCAGGTCACACGGAAGGTGTAGATGCGGTCGGGCTCAACCATGCGCTCGATGATCTTTGCCTTCTCAAATTCGGGGTGCTGGTTGTAAACGTCGGCAACACACAGAAGGACTTCACGTACGGCCTGCAGGTATTCCTTTTCGCCGGGATGCTTTTGCTCGAGAGAGCTGATGATTTGGTTAATATCCATAACTCGTTTGGTTACTTGAATGGTTTTTTTCAATGGTATTTAGCGCCACTTTTCCAAGGCCGGAGCCCGTTTGATGTCAAAGTGACGTGGTATGGTTGATTTTGGTATTCTTTAGATAGAAGGGGGTTGATCGTTGTCCCTATCTACGCCGCAAATATAGCAACAATTTCGGCTGCCCCGGACTATTTTCTCGCCTTAAAATATGTTAAATTTCACATCGTCGCTTTCATTTTGTCATAACAGCTACGCCGCATGATAATTTTTTTACGATGATACCTCCGAGGGGCTCTACGGGGTCATTCATACCACGGAGCTGTTTTGACATAAATAAGGAAATTGACCTTATACGAGGATGTAAATGGCTGAAATGCAAGATTTTACCCCCCCCCAATTTACGGAAATATTTCCTTAATTAAGAATATGTTGTGCAACATAAACCCGTATTTTTATAGCATTTCATGCCCGTATTTAACCAATTTTTACTTTTCTTTGCGATATAAACTAATCTCTCCTGAGCAATCTATCCTATAAATTCAAGTTTAAATGAGAAAGAGAATCATTCCGGTAATGTTGCTTCTGGCAACGGTTGCGGTCTATTCGCCTGCAATGAAAGCGCATGGATCACGGACTGAAGCAGCGGCCAGTGTGGCAACCCCGGCGCCAAAGACGGGCGTATGTACGGGTACAGTCGTGGATGATGAAGATGAACCTCTCACGGGAGCCTCCGTGCTTATCGAAGGCACAACCGGGGGTGCATCTACAGACATCAACGGTAAGTTCAGTATTCCTAATGTCAGGATCGGATCGAAAGTTAAGATCACCTATATCGGTTTTGAGCCGGTCACTGTTGAATGGAACGGCCAGCCGCTCATGGTGAAAATGACATCTAACACCAGCGCTCTCGACGAGGTTGTCGTGATCGGTTTCGGCACTCAGAAGAAGGTCGATCTCACAGGACCGGTGGATCAGGTCAAGATGTCGGAAGTGCTCGGCGACCGTCCGGTGATCAACGCCGCCGCCGCTCTTCAGGGAGCCATGCCGGGTCTTATGATTTCGGGTGGATCAAATCAGCAGCAGAGCAAGAATATCAACATCCGAGGCGATCTTTCGCTCAACGGCGGCAGCCCGCTGATCCTTATTGATAATGTGGAGGGCAACATCAACCAGCTCAACCCCGACGATATAGAGTCGGTCACCGTGCTTAAGGATGCATCCTCAGCCGCTATCTACGGTGCGCGTGCGGCCGGCGGCGTTGTGCTCATCACCACCAAGAAGCCCAACAAGGATGCCCGCTTCAATGTCACTTATGGTTTCTCGCAGGCGTGGGAGAAATCGATCAACCGTCCTGAGCAGACCTCGCTGCTCAATTATATCGCTGCTTACCGTGAAGCGAATTATTCCAACCAGTATTGGGCCGGTAACGGCAATCTCGACACATGGGAAGAGCTCCTGGGCCAGTATCGTGCCGGATCGCTTTCAGGCGTTACCGACAACGGTATCTACAGGCACACCGATGGCAGGATCTACTATCTGAACGAGAGTGATATTCAGGGCTCTATCCTCGGCACCGGCGCCATGACCAATCATAACCTCTCCATGTCGGGAGGTACGGACCGGGTGCGTTTCCGTATGTCGGGCAACTATTCGCGAAACAATGGCCCTCTGGTCACTGACAAGGATCTCTTCGTGCGTAAGGCTATATCATCCTACATCTCCGCCGACATCACCAAGTGGTTTACTCAGGAGCTGAGCATGTTCTATACCCATCGCCGCATCACCGATCTTTCCACCAATATCCGCGATCCGTATGCAACCCGTCTTATCTCCTGGTATCCCGTCAAAGGAACCATGCCGGCTGAGTATCTCACTAATGCAACGGAAGATCTGATCATAGACTCGCCCTACAACTCTCTCCTGGTGGGCGCGATCTCCAACACTACCTATTCCACACCGCGCATCCAGACCAAGACCATAATAACCCCATTGAAGAACTGGACAATCACGGGCGAATATACCTACGATCAGTCAAACTGGCAGTATAAGAACTATACCGGTGTCATTCACTATGCCGATGTCCAGCTCGCGCAGAAAACGGCGCCGACCGATCCCACCAAGGACTCGTATACCATACAGAGCTCAGTGACCAAATACAATGCGCTCAACCTCTACACAAACTACTCCTTCGATCTGGGCAAGAACAACTTTGCAGTCATGCTCGGTTTCAACCAGGAGAGCTACAACTTCTCAAGAGTTAACGCAACTGTGCTGGGTCAGGCAGTGATCACGGTGCCGTCGTTCCAGGGTGGAACCGGTGAGAAGACTCTTACAGACTCCTATACCGAATATACCATCCGCGGTGGTTTCGGCCGTATCAGCTACAACTTCGACAACCGCTACCTCCTCAATGTGAGCGCCCGCTACGACGGATCTTCGAAATTCCCCAAAAAGAACCGTTTTGGCTTCTTCCCGTCTGTTTCGGCTGCATGGCGCATCGTTCAGGAATCATTTATGGAAGATGCCCGAGGCTGGCTCAATGAGCTGAAGCCGCGTGTGTCTTATGGCTCGATCGGCAACCAGAACATCGATCCTTATGGATATGTGGCCGGCATGAGCATCGGCGAGAGTAATGTATGGCTTAACGACGGACAGAAGGTGACGGTTATCGGTATGCCCGGTCTCGTGCGTGCGAACTATACATGGGAAACAGTCAGGACTTTTGACGTGGGCTTTGACTTCAGTATGCTCAATAATCGTCTGGGTGGTACATTCGACTACTATAGCCGCTACACCAAGGGTATGCTTGCTGCCGGACTGGAGATCCCCGGTGTTGTCGGTGCGTCGGCTCCGCAGCAGAATATCGCAAATATGCGCACTGACGGTTGGGAAGTATCTATCCGCTGGCAGGATCGTATAGGCGACTGGGGCTATCGCGTGAGCGCCAATGTCTACGACCACATGTCGAAGGTGACTAAGTACAACAACGCTACCGGCGACCTGAACCAGTGGTTTGCCGGTCGCGAACTGAATCAGATATGGGGCTACGAGGCCGATGGCTATTACTCTATCGACGACTTCGATTATGAAAAAGCCAAGTCGGGCACATGGGTGCTGAAAGATGGTATCACTTCGGTCCAGGGTGTGCAGGTGCGTCCCGGCGACATGAAGTTCAAGGATATGGATGGCGACGGTATCATTACCACCGGTGCCAACACATACGATGATCCCGGCGACCGCCGGGTGCTCGGCAACTCGACTTCGCGCTACCAGTTCGGCGCATCGGCCGGCGTGAGCTGGAAGGGCATCGATTTCGATATCCTTCTTCAGGGCGTTGGTAAGCGCGACTACTGGCTCGGTGGTGCAGCTATGTTCCCGTTTGGTGCCGGCGGTGCCGACGGTGTGTTCCAGCCGCTTTACTATAACCAGACAGACTACTGGACAGCCAAGAGCTATGATCCGACCAGCCCCGACTATATGGTTGCGGCCAATCCGGATGCCTATCTCTTCCGAATCTACAATCAGGAAAACAATATCGCATACAACACCCGGACATCCGACAAGTATCTTCAGAGCGCTGCCTATCTGCGTGTCAAGAATATAACTCTGGGTTATACATTCCCGGCGGCTCTCACCCATAAGGTGTCGGTAGATCAGTTCCGCGTTTACTTCAGTGTCGAAAACCTCGCCACATGTACCTCGCTCCCCAAAGGCTATGACCCCGAAAGCCTGTCGTGGGCATATCCTTTCTACCGCACTTGGTCGATCGGTGCTACAATCTCATTCTAATCCATCTTACCGATAAGTAATCAAATGAAATCAATATATAGAGCAGTTGCAGCTTGCATGGTGGCTGTCGGATTCACGATGACCTCCTGCAACGATGACTTTCTGGAAAAATATCCCCAGACAAGTCTTACCGAGCAGAATGCTTTCCAGACCTACGAGAATTTCCGGGCATATATGTACAACAGCTACGCGCTGTTTACCAATGCCAATATCCTCACCAACTTCAGCGGTAATTCATATTACTGGGGCGGACAGTGGCTGAGCGATTACTGGTCAGGTCTGATGACCAACCGTGAGAACGGTCTGAATCCTTATGCATGGCAGAGCTTCAGTCCCGTCACATCGTCCAACAGCTATTCGCCGTGGAACTTCGGAGAGATCCGGCGTATCAATGTGATGCTCTCGCATCTCGACGACGGCAATCTCACTGAGGCTGAGAAGCGCCACTGGCGTTCGGTGGGCTACTTCTTCCATTCATGGTGGTATATGGAGCTGGTCAACAGATTCGGCGACATACCTTATATCACCACTGTGCTGACAGATGAGTCGGAAGAGGCTTACGGCCCGCGCACTCCACGCAAGGAGGTGGCCGACAGCATCATCGCCCGTCTTGAATATGCGATAGCCAATCTCGGCGACATATCCAAGGATGGAACCAACCCCCTTAACGCCGATGCCTGCAAAGCGGCTCTCAGCCGCTTCCTTCTGCGCGAAGGCACATGGGCAAAGTATCACAAACTCGACGAACCCTGGGAGCAGTATCTCGACAAGTGTCTCAGGATTTCAGAGGAGCTGATGAATAAATATCCTACGCTGTTCAGGGGCAATGGCTACAACAAGTATCCCGGCGCAGGCTATGATGAGATGCTCACCTCCGAGAGCCTCCACGGAGTGCCCGGCGTCATCATGTATAAGGAGTATAACGAGCTTCTGATGCACCGCTTCAGCGATCTTATCCACGTCGAGGCTCACCGTTGCGACGGCCCTCAGCACACCGTGGATATGTTCCTGATGAAAAACGGTATGCCGATCAACAATCCGGCCTCAGGCTTCGAGGGCGGCGAAGGCAAGGATCTCTACGACTACTTCAACAACCGCGACCCGCGCCTGATCGTCAACTTCTGCCCGCCCGCAATGGGTAATATCGTCAGAACAGCTAATCCCGACAATGTCACGACATTCATCAAGTGGCGCTTCTATGAGGTTGGCGAGAAGCTCAACGGCCAGAACAACCGCATCGTGTCGGTGGAAGATTCCATCAAGTTCCGTCGCTTTATCGACTATCTCGGACCCAACATCCACTGCGCCAACGGCGAGGGTGATCCCTCATGGGGCGTAAAGCGTCTGCCGGGTCATAACTGGGGCGGCGATATGTCGCATTCTTCGCCCAACATCACCCAGTATTCGCAGACCGACAACTATATGCGTTGCTGGACCGGATATTATTTCTGGAAAAACTTCACGATGTGGGAAGTTGGTTCAAACGGTAATTTCCAGACTTCCGACAAGCCGATCTTCCTTATTGAGGAGGTGCTCCTGAACTATGCCGAGGCAGCCTTCGAGTTAGGACGCTTCAATCAGGGTGTGGCCGACATGACCATCAACAAGCTGCGTGACCGTCTGGACATGGGCCACATGGAGATCGCCAAGATCACTGCCGATTTCGATCCTGACCGTGACAAAGGCACTGCTCCGTGGACCCGCGGCTATGGACCCGAAACCAACTATGAGGTTGACCCCGTGCTGTGGGAGATCCGTCGCGAGCGTATGCTTGAACTCATGGGCCAGGGATTCGCATTCTACGATATCCGTCGCTGGCACAAGGCTCCCTACTATGTGAACCGTCAGGCTTGCGGTGCGTGGGCTGATGCAACAAACTTCCCCTATGGCACAGGTGCTTACACCGGTGAGTTTGTCAATTACAACGAAGTTAAATCGCAGGGCTACGCCACAAGCATGGGTAAAGCTCCCGGCAAGGGCTGGATCTATACTTATGCAAGTCCGCTCGCTTCAGGCAAGGGCTGGCTGGATACCTATTATCTCTCGATGGTGCCCACCTACGAAATAACCATGAATCCCGCATTGAAGCAGAACCCCGGCTACGAGGAACTCTTCGGAAGCGTAGGAGCAGAGTAGTAATTAAATAATTTCATATCAGCAGTCCGGCCGCAGGGTGTTTGACTTGACACCCTACGGCCGGATTAATTTTGACTGGCACCATAGAAAGAGATATGCAGATGAGATTCCGTTATGTGGCCTATTACCGGAGAGGCTGGAAATAGTATCGCCCGGTATGCGAGTCGGCATACCGGGCGATAGACTTGATGGGGATAATGGATCAGAAGAGGCTCCAGCTTACGGTGAGGCCGGCCATTACGATGGCTACCATCGACATGAGCTTGATGAGGATGTTGAGCGAGGGGCCGGAGGTGTCCTTGAACGGATCGCCTACGGTGTCGCCCACAACGGTGGCACGGTGCACTTCCGAGCCCTTGCCGCCGAAGTTGCCTTCCTCGATATATTTCTTGGCATTGTCCCATGCGCCGCCCGAGTTGGCCATGAAGATGGCGAGCACGAAGCCGGCTGAGAGACCGCCGACGAGGAGGCCGATGACGCCCGGAACGCCGAAGATGAGGCCGGTGATGATCGGGGCGATGATGGCCAGGACGGAGGGGAACACCATCTCGCGCTGTGCGCCCTTGGTCGAGATCTGCACGCAGCGGGCGTAGTCGGGCTCGGCCTTGCCTTCAAGGATGCCCTTGATTTCGCGGAACTGGCGGCGAACTTCGTCGACCATGTGGGCGGCTGCGCGGCCCACGGCGTTCATGGTCAGACCACAGAACAGGAAGGCCATCATTGAGCCTACAAACATGCCCGAGAGCACTTTGGGGCTCATGAGGTTAACCTCGAAGTAGGTCATGAAGTCGGTAAATGTGGCGTCGTGGAGAGGAACGGCTTTGTCGCCGATCTGGATGAAGGTCTCGCCGAGACGGTCGAGGCCGATGCGGATCTCCTCGATATAGGATGCAAGCAGAGCGAGGCCGGTCAGGGCGGCCGAACCGATGGCGAAGCCCTTGCCGGTGGCGGCGGTGGTGTTGCCGAGCGAGTCGAGTGCGTCGGTGCGCTTGCGCACGCCTTCGCCCAGGCCGCTCATCTCGGCATTGCCGCCTGCATTGTCGGCGATGGGGCCGTAGGCGTCGGTGGCAAGGGTGATACCGAGGGTTG
>CAYWWE010000105.1:0-7481 GCA_964461785.1 uncultured Bacteroides sp. | reverse complement strand
CTCCGCTTCCTGCGCCACATCGAGCGCAATGCCGTGCTTCTTTTCATGGTGCCGGCCGACGCGCAGGACATTGCCGCCGAATATAAGCTCCTGCTGAAGGAGCTGGAGCAATTCAACCCCCAGCTGATGGACAAGCAGCGTGTGCTGGCCATATCCAAATCGGATATGCTTGACGACGAACTGATTGCCGAGATCGAACCTACGCTGCCCGACGATGTCCCTCATGTGTTCATATCGGCTGTCACCGGCAGTGGCCTGACCGAGCTTAAGGATATACTCTGGAGCGCCGTGACCGACGAATCAAACCGCATAGCGACTCCGTCGATCACCCACCGCCCTCTCGACGGCCACCACCGGGTGCGCGAGGAGGATGAGTTTATATTCGAGAATGTACCCCCGATGCCCGACGATGACGAGATCGATCCCGACAACGAGCCTAATCTCGGCCGCATGACCGACGAAGACGGCTGGGATGGCGAAGACGACGAATGGAACTATGCCGGCGGAGATGAGGCGGACGACGATGACACTCCCCGCACCATCTACGGCGACGAGGATCCCGACGACGATATCGATCCGGCAACCCTGACCGACGAGGACTGGAGCCGGAGGGCATTTGAATTCGGCGAGGATGAGATCGACCCCGACAAGCTGTCAGATAATTGACCTCCGGCTGCCCGGCGCTACGGCCTTCTCGACTCTCAGGGGATGCCGCGATGCGGGAGTGCCATACGATGGTTTCAACGCCTGTCATTACACAGGCGACGATCCTGAACATATCGCCCGGTGTCGGGAAGCCGCAGCAGTCAAGCTCGGGCTTTCCGAGGCCGGGTTGCTTCTGCTTCCACGTCAGACCCATACCCCTGAGGTGGCCGTTGTCGACCGCCACTCGGCCGGCGACCCTCTCATGGATATCGACGGTCTGGTGACGGCAGATCCATCCATAGCCATCGGAATAAACACAGCCGACTGTGTGCCGATCCTGCTCTCTGATCCTGTCGCCGGAGTAATTGCCGCCATTCACTCGGGATGGCGGGGAACGGTGTCGCGTATATCCGCCCGGGCCGTAGATCTCATGGCCGGATTAGGAGCCGACCGCAGTCGCATTCGCGCCGTGTTCGGCCCATATATCCACCCGGATGCCTACGAAGTGGGGCCGGAACTGATCGACATTTTCAGGCAGGAGTTTGCAGACGATCCTGACATCTGTATTCTCGGTGCGGGCCGTCCGCACCTTGATCTCGGACGCGCCGTCCGTGACACACTGCTCCGGGCCGGCATTGCTCCCGACCATATCGCAGACTGCGGGATATGCAGTTTCAGCTCCTACGACCGTGTTTTCTCGGCCCGCAGGCTCGGTGTAGCATCAGGGCGCACACTGACTGCCGCAAGGCTCGCCCGCTCAAACGCGTCGATATAGCTGCCCGGAGTGACATTTACTATCCTTACCCCTCGGCTGCGTGCATAGCGCTCGATGGTGAAATAGCTCCTGAACGCTATATAGAAACTGTGGATCACCTCGTGGAGGCGGATGTTCTTATATACCGACGTGATCCGTGCCTTCTCGTCGGCCGCCTCGGCGTAAAAGTGTGGCTGCACAGTGACAACCGTATTATCCTCCGTCACCTCCAGAGTCTTCATCCATGAGTGGTCAGCGCCTGCCACATATATCTCCTTATAGCCCAGCGATATCGCGATCATGAGGGCGGGAATGAGCACATTCCTGGGCCGGGGCATACCGCGTCCCGACCTGAAAGCAGCGTTTTCAAGCCAACGGAACCCCTCTACCCCCACGGGATTGAACGAGGCGATGGTGATATGGCTGTTGCCCGAAGTGAGACGCGAGGCTTCACGCAGCTGACGTGCGGGCACAAAGAGCGTCATGGGCCAGTCCACCGCCGACAGGGCCTCCATCATTCTCGTCACATTTCCGCTCGGCGGCTCCTCGAAAAAATGGGGATCGGCAAGCACATAATATTCCGGAGCCAACTCGCTGAACTCCGGGGCTATGGCAGCGAAATTGACAGCCAGAAGCGGAAAAGCGGCGAGCTGAGGCCCGCACTCCTTCATGGTCACAGCCAGCGAAGGCCCGTTGCCGAGCACCACAAGCGGCAAGCCGCTTCCGGTCACCACAGGCGGCCGTTTGCAGCGCCGGCTCTCGACAATGATCTTGACCACACTCTTGACCGATGCCCCGAGGTTTGCGGCGGCATTACTCAATCGCTCTGATATTTTCATCTCAACATCTTCGGTTTTTACTCCGCAAAGGTATCAATTGATTGCACAATGGACAAATTTTTGAGCCACTGTTTGGCAGATTGGAAAGGCCGGTATTAATTTTGTCAGTGATATGGAACGGATAGACCTTGACGCAGTTATACGTAGCCGCGCCCCGCGGCAATACGCTCGCATACCCAAATGGCTGATTCGCCGCGCCGAGCGTTTCATCTGTCAGGACGATCTCAACAGCCTTCTGATCGAAGCCGGCGACAAACGCGATGCCGACTTCTGCCGCTCCGTACTTGAGCATCTTGACGTGACATATACCCTGCGGGGCCGCGAAAATCTGCCCGCGCCGGGGCCCGACAGCCGGGTCATCTTCACGTGCAATCATCCGCTCGGCGCACTCGACGGCATAATCATCATTGACCTGCTCTCGGCCATCTACGGCCCCGGCATCAAATTCATTGTCAATGATCTGCTCAATGCCGTAGAGCCCCTCAGAGGCGTTTTCCTCCCGATCAACAAGCATGGAGTGCAGAACCGCGACTCCGTTGCCGCCATCGAGGCCGCCATGCAGGGCGACAAGCCCATCATAATATTTCCGGCCGGCCTCTGCTCGCGCTCATCCTGGACCGGCAAAGTGGCCGATCTCGAATGGAACAAGATGTTTGTTGTCAAGGCCATCCAGCACCAACGGGATATTGTGCCGCTCTATTTCGACGGCCACAACTCCCGTAGTTTCTACCTGACGGCCAATCTGCGCCGGCTTCTGGGCATCAAGTTCAACATCGAGATGCTGCATCTGCCCGGCGAGGTGTTCAAGAGCCGTCACAATCATTACACCATCACAGCCGGAGAACGCATAAGCTGGACCTCGCTCCGGGGAGGTTCCGAGGCTGTAGCCACAGCCGCCGGCCTACGCAAAAAGACTTATTCTCTCAGCGACCACCTCAACCATGTCTGAACCAATCATTGCTCCCATAGATCCCGAGCTCATAAGCGCCGAACTCACTCCCGGGCGCCTGTTGCGCCACACCAACAAGGCCCACAACCTGATATATGTCATCGATGGCCGCGAATGTCCCGCAACCATGCAGGAGATAGGCCGGCTGAGAGAGATAGCCTTCAGGGCAGCCGGCGGCGGCACGGGCAAATCGGTCGACATCGACAGCTACGACCTCATGGATCCGCCCTGTCGCCAGCTCATCGTGTGGGATCCCGAGAGCAAGGAGATTCTGGGAGGATACCGTTTCATCACCGGCCCCGACATCAGGTTTGAGGCAGACGGGACACCGAGGATAGCCACAAGCCACATGTTCAAGTTTTCCGAGCGCTTTGTCAACGAATACCTCCCCTACACCCTCGAGCTCGGCCGCTCATTTGTAAGGCAGGAATATCAGTCGACCCGCGCAGGATCGAAAGCACTCTTTGTGCTCGACAATCTGTGGGACGGTCTGGGAGCCCTCACCGTGGTCTATCCCTACATCCGGTATCTCTTCGGCAAGGTAACCATGTATCCCGACTATTCACGCGAGTGTCGCGATATGCTCCTGTTCTTTCTCAACAAGCATTTTCCTGACCCCGACCGCCTGGTGTGGCCCGAAAATCCATTGCGCCTCGTCACTCCCCTGCCGCAGCTCGAAGCCATGTTCACAGCCGACAATTACAAGGACGACTATAAGATCCTCCATCACGCCATCCGCGCCCACGGCCTCAACATACCGCCGCTTGTCAACGCCTATATGAGCCTGTCGCCATCGATGCGTATGTTCGGCACCGCCATCAACGACGAATTCGGCGATGTGGAGGAGAGCGGTATATTCTTTGCCGTAAGCGAGATCACCGAGGAGAAGAAAGGGCGCCACATCCTCACCTTCGACGAATAATCCTCCGGCTGCGATGCGGCTCTGAGAATGTGGGATTTTTTTCGTAACTTTGCCGAGGAATAAGCGACTAAGACAATAAATGCACAATAATCACGATAACGACGACAGTCGAAATCCCGAAAACGAAGAAGACATGATGCTGCCCGACGATATGGGCGATTCACATTCAAAGATAGTTTCCGTAGGCCAGATTGACATTGATGCCCGCAGATTCACGTCAGAACCCGACCTCGCGCATCTTCCGATCCTTCCCACCCGCGACCTTGTATTGTTTCCGGGTGTGACCGTGCCTATCTCGCTCGGACGTCAGCAGTCGATCGACACTGCCATGGCCGCCAACGAAAAGGAGATACCAATTGCCATAGTGTGTCAGAAGGATGCGGCCACAGAGAAACCCGCAGGCGTGGCTGATCTCATGAATATCGGCGTCCTGGCCGATGTGCTTAAGGTATTTACCCTCCCCGACAACTCACGCACGGCCATAGTCCGGGCGCGCGACAAGGTGCGTATCACCGGCGATGCCGAGCCTCTGCATATCCCGGGCGCCCTGACCGTCCAGGCCAAGATCATGCCCGAGCGCATGCCGCGTCCCGATGATGACGAGTTCAATTGCGTAGTCGCCGAAATACGCAGATCAGCCCTCGACACCATCCGGCGCATGTCGGGCTCGCCCAACGAGCTGTCGTTCAACATCGAGAATTGCGGATCGGCGGCCGATCTCGTGAACATCATCGCCACCAACGCCCCGGTCTCGACCTCAGACAAAGCCAAGCTCCTGCGCTCCAACCGCCTGAAAGACCGTGCGTTTGATCTCATGGCTCACCTGAGCGTACATAGCGAGATAGCCTCCATCGCCGACGATATCAAGCGGCGCACCCAGCAGAACCTGTCGAAAGCGCAGCGCGAGGCATTTCTCAATCAGCAGCTCGAAGCCATCCGACAGGAGCTCTATGGCGAAGCCGACGACGAGACACGCAAGCTGCGCAAGCGCGCCGACCAGACCGAATGGACTCCGGCCGGCAAGGCCGCCTTCGACCGCGAATGGGAGAAGCTGAACCACCTATCGCCGCAGAGCCCCGAGTTTGCCGTGAGCCGCACCTATCTCGAGCTCCTTCTCGAGCTCCCCTGGTCACACCGCGACCCTCTCTCTACCGATCTGCCCGGCGCGCGGGCCATCCTTGATGCCGATCACTACGGACTCGAAAGGGTCAAGGACCGCATCGTGGAGCAGCTCGCAGTGATGATGAACACCCCCGAGGGACGCGCGCCGATCATCTGCCTCGTCGGGGCTCCGGGTGTGGGCAAGACTTCGCTCGGTCAGTCGATTGCCCGTGCGCTCGGACGCAAATATCAGCGTGTGAGCCTCGGCGGCCTCCACGACGAGGCCGAGCTCCGTGGCCATCGCCGGACCTATATCGGCGCCATGCCGGGCCGCATCATCGAAGCCCTCCGCAGGGCCGGCACCTCAAATCCGGTCATTGTTCTTGACGAGATCGACAAGATGGCTTCCGACTTCAAGGGCGATCCGCAGAGCGCCATGCTCGAAGTGCTTGATCCCGAGCAAAACAGCCACTTTCACGACAACTATGTCGACGTGGACTTCGATCTCTCGAAAGTGATGTTCATTGCCACTGCCAACTCGCTCTCAACCCTGTCGCAGCCGCTGCTCGACCGCATGGAGATCATAGACATCTCGGGCTATCTTCAGGAGGAGAAGATAGAGATAGCCCAGCGCCATCTGATCGAGCGTCTGCGCACCGAACACGCCCTGGCGCCCGAAGAATTCACTGTTACTCCCGAGGCCATCTCGGCCATTATCGAGGGCTATACCTCCGAGAGCGGCGTGAGGCAGCTTGAGAAGAAGCTCGCCGCCATAGCGCGTAAAGTGATCGTGGCAAAAGTAGGCGGTGAGGAATGGCCCCGCACCATCGAGCCATCACATCTCAGGGAGATGCTCGGTGTGGAGACATTTACCCGCGACCGCTACGAGGGCAATGATTATCCGGGCGTTGTGACCGGACTGGCATGGACCGCCGCCGGCGGCGAGATCCTCTATATCGAGGCCTCGGCCACCAAAGCCAAGGCCGACAAGCTCACCCTCACCGGCAATCTCGGCGACGTGATGAAAGAAAGCGCCATGATCGCCCTGCAATATGTCAGAGCCAATGCCGAACGCTTCGGCATAGATCAGGAGCGGCTCGACACCCTCGCCCTCCATCTCCATGTGCCCGAGGGCGCCATCCCTAAAGATGGCCCGTCGGCCGGCATCACAATGGCCACAGCCATAGTCTCGGCTCTGACCGGACGCCGCATCGCTCCACGCATAGCCATGACAGGCGAGATCACCCTCCGCGGCCGTGTGCTCCCCGTCGGCGGAATCAAGGAAAAGATCCTCGCAGCCAAACGCGCCGGTATCGACACCATAATCCTCTCGGAGCGCAACCGGCCCAACGTTGAGGAGATCCCCTCGAAATATCTCTCCGGACTGACGTTCAGATATGTGACCGACGTGGCAGAAGTGATTGAGGCCGCCATCATCTGACAGCGACCCCATCCATACTTAGATTTCTATTTCTGATCTATATTTCAGCGCTTGGCGGAGCCTGGGCTTCGGCGAGCGCTGAATTATAATATCTCGGATCGCCCGACACCTCTGCCCCTATCCAAGCAGGCAGCTCAATATTCTCATCAGGCGACATAAGCTCGATCTCAGCCACCACGAGCCCCTGGAGCTTGCCGTGGAAATCATCTATCTCCCAGCGTCCGGCGCGGTAGCGGGTCTTGGACAGCGAAGCTGTGCCGCAGCGGTCTATCATGGCCTCGGCCTCGGCCACAGGGATCTGATATTCCCACTCATCGCGGGATATACCCTTGGTGAGACCCTTGACAGTGAGCCACGCCTGCTCGCCGGCCACGCGTACCCTCACCGTTGCCCTCGGATCAACCGAAAGATAAGCCTGCCGCATCTCCGTGCCCGGGCCGTCGACTGCTTCGCGCCAGCCGGCCCTCACCAGAAATTTGCGCTCAATCTCCTTTGCCATCCCTCAGCGTAAGTCTTACAACGTTTTCGACATGAGCCGTGTGGGGAAACATATCGACCGGCTGGATGGCGTCGACACGATATGCGCTATCGAGCAATGACAGATCGCGGGCCTGGGTGGCCGGATTGCAGCTCACATACACTATCCGCTCGGGACGGGCGCGGAGTATAACGTCGACCACATCCTGATGCATGCCGGCTCGGGGAGGATCGATTATCATCACATCCGGGTGGCCGCCGTGTGAGGCGATAAACTCATCGGTCAGCACATCCTTCATGTCGCCTGCATAAAACTCAGTGTTGGTTATGCCGTTGACCTCCGAATTGACCTT
>CAYWWE010000104.1:5662-7533 GCA_964461785.1 uncultured Bacteroides sp. | reverse complement strand
GGCCGCCGGCCTTATCTATCAGCTTCAATCACTTCTTGTCGGCCACTGATGTGGAGTCGGACTTGGCGGAATAATCGGTCAGCTTGAACGATATCGGCAAGCTGAAGATTGTATCGACCGGCTTACCGTCCTGTATGGCTGGACTCTCAAACTTCAGATCCTTGACAGCATTGATCGCGGCCTGATCGAGCGACGGGATCACACCATGGCGAATAACTTTGATATCCTTAACGGTACATTCGGGTGTCACCACAAAAGTCAGGATAACTATTGAGGAGAGATTGGGTATTTCAAGGGCATCCTCAGGCATTCGCAGATTATTGTAAACAAACTGCATCATTGCCTTTTCGCCTCCGGGATAACGAGGAGGTGTCTGCGCAACCTGGTTGTCATTGACATCCTCTTTCTTCTTGTCCTCAACCTGAACGGAAGCGGGGGTAGAGGCAACAGCCTCGGCGGGAGTAGGACGGGTGGCTTCGGCCACGGATGCAACCCCTTCGACATCGGCGGGATGCTGGAGCAGGAGTATTCCGGTGTCGACGGCACCATCTTCTTGCACATTTGCCGGCTTTGATGTAATTTTGACCTCCGAAACGGTCGAGAGACTGTTGGCCACGGCGGGCACCGAGAGAGCCATGACGCCCAGAGCCGCAACAGGCAATGCGGCGGCTGCGACAAAGCGCAGCCCTGGATTAGATTTGTTTTTCTTCATCATTTTGATACGTTTAGAGATATTGGAATGATAAGTGAAGTTGCAGGCAAATGACGGCAATCGGCTGCCTGCAACTTTTTGTATAAGCATTTTCTGATAGGCTTTTATTGAAATCCCTGAGTCACTCACGGCGCAGTCGGCCTCATATTCATGTATGTCGGCAAGCTGCCGGCGCATGATCCATGCGGCAGGGCAGTACCAACACAACATGGCCACCATATCAGCCAGAATGAGATCGACCCAGTGGAAGCCTTCAAGATGGGCTGTTTCGTGTATGATTATGGCATCGTCAATTCCCTCATATTCATCGGCACTTACAACGATATATTTCCAGAAACTCATAGGCGAAACGTCGGCCACAGGATACAGCAAAATACTCCAGCGCCCTACGCGGCTCACCTCGCGGCTCTTTCGTACTATTCTTATCAGCGACAAGATACCGATAATTTCTCTGACGGCAAACACGCATAGGCCGGCCATATATGCTGCGGTAAGGAGGCGCAGCCATAGTGGAGCTCCGTCGACGGAGGCCGGGAAAGTTACAACAGCAACTTCCACCTCCACCGCGATGGTGCCGGCGCTTTCAACCGCATGGCCCGATGAAACGCCGGATAGAGCCCAAGTGCACAACGGAAGCAAGAGAGATGCGATGAGCGACCCGACAACGACCACTCGGTTGAGACGGTGAAAGGTATAGCGACTGAGCAGAAACCTCGACAGGAGAGCGAGAGGGATCAGCACCACGCTTACCGCAATCGAATAGGCAAACAGATGTCCCATGGCGAGTTATTCGTTAGTTTCGTTTTCAATATCGTCGAGCAGATGGCGGAGCTCGTCGACGCTCACATTCTCCTCCTTTACCAGAGCTGACACAAGGCGGAGATAAGAGTTGCCGAAGTATCGCGAAATGGCCGACCGGAGGGTGGAGCGTCCCACCTCGGTCGGAGTAACCGCGGGATAATAGATATATCCGCGACCATCCTGCTTGTGGGCGATGCATCCTTTCTCCTCAAGCATCCTCACCATGGTGGAGAGTGTGTTGAAATGGGGGCGTGGTTCGGGGTAGAGTTCGCGCAGAGCCTTGACGGTCATTGGTCCCTCATGCCAGAAGTGCTGCATGATCTCTTCTTCGCGATTTGTAAGCCTTTGTGTCATGTTC
>CAYWWE010000104.1:0-5562 GCA_964461785.1 uncultured Bacteroides sp. | reverse complement strand
CCAGAAGTGCTGCATGATCTCTTCTTCGCGATTTGTAAGCCTTTGTGTCATGTTCGGTATTAATATGTTGGGATGACGCAAAGATATAAACTATTTTTCATAGTTCAAACTAAAATCAATAGTTTATAGAGATTTTTTAGGATCTGCTCACGCAGGTCACGGTCAACACATCATCGGGCGCCCCGCGCTGCGGGTCGCCCGATGATGTGTTGAGAGAATCGGATATCAGAATGTGCGGCGGTTGTCGATGATCTTCTTCTTAGGCTGGATATTGAGCTTATACTGGGCGTGGAGCATGAAATAGCGCGGAAGCACATTGTTACATACCACGGTGTAGCCCTTGGCATTGACGGTATACTGCACATTGGTCAGCTGATGAAACAGATCGAAGCCGTCGAGCATAAACACCCACTTGCTTCCGGGCTGAGCATAGCTTAAGCGCAGATTCATGACGGGTGTGGTGGTGTCGAGCTCGGGCGAGCCGTAGCCGCGCCGCATATAGACGGTGAAGTCGGTCGACGCGCCGAAGCCTTTCGGTAGTGAGAACTGCCCGCGCACCGCCACATTTGACTGCGTGGCAGTAAAAGGTCGGAAAGTGGGGGCGTCAGAAGCAGTGTGGCGTGAATTGATCTCGCCCCTGAGCGAGAGCACTTGCTTGCCGAGCTGCCATGAGAAGTTGAGCTGCTGCACATTCCAATAGGTATGTATCTGAGTCTTTACAGGATCCGCGTCAAATCCTACCATATCGGCCGAGCGGATATAGTCCAGACCGCCGAAATAATCGACCATGAACTGCCCCTTGTTTCCGAATTGAAGCGATGGGCTCACATGGAAGTTGGTCGAAGTGTTGCCCGTCGGCACATTATAGGTGCGGTTGATGCGCACACCGGTATCGGAATTGTAGCGGTAGCCGTTGACGAGCTCATTGCGGGTATATGAATAGACAAATTCCACCATATTCATAAGGGTATAGTTGCCTATCGGCGCAGTCAGGAACCACTGCAGGAAACCCTTATAGTTATAGGAGGGCTTGAGATCGCGGTTGCCGACCCAGACATTCATGGGGTCGTTGTCGTCGGTAATGTCTATCATCTTCACCGGATCGGCCAGTGTGGAGGTGATGGAGGGGAGCAGAGTGATGCGGTGGCGGTAGTATTTGCGGCCGTTTCGCTTGGCCGGTGCCAGTCTGAGCATCACATTGCCGTTAAACTGCGGCATGGTCACGAGGGTGGCGTGCTGATCGACGTGGTAGTCCGCGTTGTTGCGGAAATAACTGAAGTTGCGGTTGACAAACTCAACGGATGGACTGAGGAAGACGGTCCATCTGTCGCTCCAATAGGAGATCTGCACCTGCGGAGCACTACGGTTCTCGACAGTGTGGGAGCGGTATGACTGACCGGCATCCAAAGTGGCGAGATAGCCTGCGGGCAGAGTTCCGAACACTCCCTCTTCCTCCAGCCGGTCGAGCGCATAGGCGTAGGAGTCGCGCCTCATGTCGGAATGGGTGTAGATATAGCCGAGTGTAATCCTGGTATTCTCGTTAATACTGTATTGGTAGCCTATCTGTCCCCAGAGCTTGGAGTTACGGTTGGGCGAGTTATCGAAATATCGGTTCTGACGGATGGCAGGCCGGGGATCGGCTCCGAAGTTTACAACATAGTCGCGCCACACCTCGCTCTTGCCTGATGTGAAATCAATGTCGACGCCATAAAAAAGATAGTCGCTCGTGTTAGGCACGGACCATCCGCCCCCAGCCTTCAGTGATCCGCTGGCGTTATGGCCTGAATTGCGGGTGGTGATCTTAGTGCGGTTGATCATATCCTGGAGTGCGGCGGGGCTACCGGCATAGATGGCATAGAGCAAATCGCTTGTCATCGAGGGCTGCTCCTCGTTGAATGATCCTCCTATATCGCTCATATCCGAGCGGTTTCTCCTGTAGGCTCCGAAGGCATCTACTCCAAGAAAGACGGCTTTTGAGGGTTTGAGTATGAGACGGTGGGAAGTGGAGAGTGCCAGCGACCGGGTCTTGTTGCGGAGATAGTCGTAATCGTAGGTGCGCCGGATGCCTCCGTCGAAGTTGTTGAGCCTGAATGTCTCCCTTTTGTCGGTCTGAGAGGTATGGCGCACCATGGCGTCGCCCGTCACCTTCCATTTCTCATCAGCCTCCTGCACATAATAGTCGAGAGCTCCGAGTTGGGTTATCATGGTGCCGGCGGTGTTTGACTCAGGGGTCCACGATGATGACTCGCCCGGCTTGCGGCTGTCATTGAGATTATTGAGATTGCCAATGAAGCTGAGGCGCGAGTTGGCCGTGAAGCGGTTGACGAAAGCCCGGGCCATGTAGCGTTCGGAGGTGCCGAGGCCGGCCTCGAAGTTCATGATCCAGCCTATGTTGTACTCTTTCTTGAGCTTGACATCCATCACCAGTTGCTGTCGGGCCTTGTCGCCGGACCATTGCTGCATCTCGGGCGAGCGCTTGTACACCTCCACATTCTTAACCGTATAGGCTCCGAGATTGTCGAGCATAAGCTCGTTCTTGCCCTTGAAGAAATCCTTACCGTTGAGAAGCAGATTTTCGACAAACTCGCCGTTGACATAGATCTTACCGCCCTCCTTTAGCTCGACACCCGGAAGCTGCTTGATCAGGGCATCGAGCATCGATCCCTCGGCCAGCTCGAAAGCGTCAGCGTTGAACACAATCGTGTCGCCCTTGTTATAGAACTTCACCTTCGATGCGGTCACAACAACCTCACCGAGTTTGCGCGGAGCCGCCTGCATATAGATGTCGGGGATGTCGCGTTGATACTCGCGCCGGCCGATGCGGTCGACATGAACAGTTGCGTAAGCGTCCTGATAGCCCGGCATCTCAATCTGGAGGTAATAAGTGGCAGCGCGGCGTGGAACCTTGAAGGCAAATTTAGCCTGCTCGAAATAATGGCTCCCACTGCCACCATAATACCATCCGCCGGTGGTGAGGGTGTCGACAACAGCACCCGCTGAGTCGGTGACACACACTTTGGCTTTAACAAGATCCTTACGCGAGCCGGCGTCTTTTACGCGCCCTATTAGAGTGAGCATCGACTTATCGACCTCATTCTTGCCGTCGGCCCGGGCGATCGGCGCCGAAAACGAAAACAGTATGATAGCCAGCAGTGTAAGTGTGGCTTTGATGAAGCGGGATAATGATTTATTCATAGCTGAAATTAGTGAGACAGTGATGACTGGTACACTAAAGACGCGATGACATGCGAAAGGTTGCACCTCACACTAAAAATTTTAATCCCTGCCGCCGGTGTGGGTGACAGGGATTCAGGAGGGGGAGAGGGGAGTGTGGAGAGAGCTTATTTGTCGGCGCGGGATGCACGGCGGGTCTCGATAATATAGGAGGCTACGAGACCAAGACCGCCGAATAAGAACATGCACGCGGCAACTACGATGGCATAGTCATCGATAATGAGCCCGGGGTAGATAGCTGCCTTACCGTTGAGACCTATCACGGTGAGGATGGCTACAAATATGCCGAAACCGACACCTACGGCGAGGAGTCCCCAGCGGAGACCTGAGGCAGCAGATGACTCCGAGAAAAGGCTTGGATAGGGGGCAGGGCAATTGTCGGCGCCAACCGGGGGGAGCTCCGACATCTTCTCTATATAGAGGATACGCTCGCGGCGCATGGCATAGAGCTTGATGACTTTGTAGAAGGTGCCGAAGATGATGAGAAGGACGAGAGGAATGGTAATGAAATCCATGATAAGAAATATTGGTTGGTGAGAGTTATTTTTTGTAAGTTTGTACCTGTTTGACGCAAGGAGCCGGCGATCGGTTACACATATTCCGAAAAAAAATCAAAAAAAAAATTTTTGCGCCCCAGTGTAACCTGCGTGCGGGTGTCTGCGTCAAAACAAGCGATATGTCACCACTCATCCAGTCACCATCCATATTCAAGAAAGGCAACGAATCCGACGACAGTCTGCTGGCGGCCGTAGCCTCGCAAGGCTCCGTAGGGGCTTTCGAGACCCTTGTCGAGAGATATTCCCGGCGGGTGTTTGCCCTGGTGGTGCGCGTGGTGGGCTCGGCACCTGATGCCGAGGAGATCACGCAGGATGTGATGATGCGCATATATGAACGCGCAGGAGCGTTTGACGGCCGCTCGTCGGTAGGGACATGGATCTTCCGCATTGCCTATAATGCGGCTATCGACCACACCCGCCGGCAGCAATCGCGACCCGACCGCGCCTCCGAAGCCGAGATGCCCGATCTGCCCGACAGCGGCGAGGCAGACAAAGACCCACGCATGGAGATGATCGAATCGGCCATGCGACAGCTCGACGCGCCCGACCGCGCGCTGCTCACACTTTATTATTACGACTCGCGCCCGATTGCCGAGATAGCCGAAATTACGCGCATGAGCCAGAGCAACGTGAAAGTGCGCCTCATGCGTCTCCGCGATCGCCTGCGCAAGTCCATCACCACCCTTTCCGAATCACAGATATGAACGATCCCAGTCTCACCCCCGACCCCATAGATCAGTTGCTTAAGCAATCAGTAAGCAATCTCGACCGCTCGGCGGGCCTCCCGAGCAATTTTGCCCACCGCATGGCCATGATGGCTACCGCCAAAGCAGCTGCCCGCGCAGAGCAACGCCGTCGCCGCGAGCGGCTGATGTCGTGGCTCATCCCGGTAGTAGCCGCCGTGGCCGCCATAGTTGCCATAGTCCTTACGATTCCATCACTTCCGTCCATGCTTTACAATTCGGTCAAGGAGAGTGCCGATATGCCCGCCAACCAGTCGACCATCTCACTGTGGGGGCTGATCGTAGCCTCTATCTCCCTTCTCGTGCTGATCGACAGCCTCCTGCGCCGTCGCTTCGCCCGCCGCTCCCACCGCTGATGTCCCTTTTGACCGGTGGTAAACGGACGGTGTGAACTGAAAAAAATGCGGAGAGAGTGAAAAAAAGTGGCGAAAAATTTGGACACTTCAACAAAAGGCAGTAATTTTGCATCGCTTTTGAAGCCCAAGCGGGGTGTAGCTCAGCCAGGTTAGAGTACGCGTCTGGGGGGCGTGTGGTCGGAAGTTCGAATCTTCTCACCCCGACTTAAGCTAAGGTAAAGGATATTAGACGTATAATTCCAAGTCTAATATCCTTTCTTTTTTTGTCAACCTTAAATGCCACTGTTTCTTATATAATCGGATTAAGAATGACACTCCTCATCTAATGATCCAACTTCAGGTATTCAGCGACCAGCGCATCCGCACCGTCTGGGACAGCGAAAAGGAAGAATGGTATTTCTCCGTAGTCGATGTAGTTGGCGTCCTGACCGACAGCGATAACCCCCGCCGATACTTGAGCGACCTCAAACGGAAACTGAAGAAGGAGGGGAGCGAAGTGTACGAAAATATCGTACAGTTGGAACTGCAAGCCGTCGACGGCAAGTGAACACACTGACTGCCTAAAATAATCGAGCCCAAGACCGACAGCGATCTACGGTTCTTTAATTTGCTCATCGGCCGTGCCATCGCGCCGCTGGCGCTCACTGGTTGAGGGATGACCCAGTCCCAGCG
>CAYWWE010000103.1:5911-7577 GCA_964461785.1 uncultured Bacteroides sp. | reverse complement strand
CTTATTATTACGAGCAGGAGGGCTGACCCGCTGTCCCGTGTCCCACGTCTCTACACGCCGGACACTCGGGACACCGGGACACCCGACGGGCTGCCGCACAGCTTTTTTCTTTGCGGATTTGGAATTGCGGTGGTTTTTAACTAATTTTGCCTTACTATTACCCCCCCCCAATTTTAACCCGCCATTCACATGATTATCAGAGATTTAATCCTTATTTTCGGCGCTGCCGCTATGCTTGTCGGCTGCACCTCAAAACCCACCGACACCTCCAACGGCTCAGTTGCAGTGATCGACCTCACCGCCCCGGTTCAAAACTCCGGTCAGCCTCTCGGCGCCGAAAACCTCACCGCCGTGGCGCTCGACTCGGAAAGTCAGGAAGCGTTTTTCACCCGCGCCGCAATATCCGACGTTGTTGGCGACACGTTGCTCATCCATGAAAACGGACGCGACTCGCGAGTAGTGGAGTTCAGCGTCTCGACCGGCAAATATCTCGGTCAGATCAACCACCGCGGCCAGGGCCCGGAGGAATATCGCGTCATGCTCAGCGCCATAGCCGATCCGGCCAACGGCACCCTGCTCATTCCGCTCATCGACCGCCCCGCCGTGCTCACCTACGCCCTGGCCACCGACTCGTTTGCGGGCGAGAAATCCTACACTCCGGCCATGCGTCCGGAGCCAGCGCTCGGAGGCACATCGAGCTGCATCAACATCCCCGACATGGGACCCGCCGGCTTCATCTTCCGGCAATATGACGCCACGTTCGCGCCAATCGACTCCATCGTCATGGAGGGCTACATCCCCGGCAACGTCTCGACCTACATGGGCACAGCCGATGACACGGGTATAATCATGATCGCCGACACTCTCTACAACATCCTGCCGGGCCGACTTGAGAAGGCTGCCATCCTCTCGCGCGGCGACAAGGGCCTCTCCTTCGATCAGGAGGGTGAGATAATGCGCAAGGCCATCGAGGGAGGCGCCGACGAGGTTGAGCTGATGAAGCCATATATCATTGTCCGCGACATCCAGACCACCGGCAACCACATCGCCGTGACAACAATGTCCGACGGCGCCAAGACCACCGCCATCTACCGCCTCTCCGACGGCGCCCTCATCTACACCAACACCTATCCCGAGCTCTCGAAAAAGAGCTGCATCACCGTGGCCGCCAACGGCAAACCCCTGACCGTTGAGAACATCTTCGCCCGCAACGGACGCTGGTATGGTCTGGCCGACGAATCGACCGACGGCTCCACCAACAGCACCCTCGTAGCCTTCACCCTCCCCGACTGACCCCACAGCCGCGGAATTGCAGCGAAATACACTGCGTTATTCCGACAAAATCGTTATATTTGCGGATATGAAACTGATCGAGCTTAATTTACAACGCATCATCGACCTATGTAGGAAACACAAGGTCAAGACTCTCGCTGTCTTTGGCTCTATCCTCACTGATAAGTTCAATGAGGATAGCGATGTCGACTTGCTCGTGGACTTTGAGCCGGTCGATCATAACAGCTTTGATTACGTTGGCAATTACTTTGAGTTCCGCGATGCATTGGAATGTCTGCTCAACCGCACCGTCGACCTGATAGAATACGGCAACAATCTTAATCCTATTTTCAAGGCTTTGGTTGACAACAAAAAGCAATTGATCTATGGATAA